>CAZJQY010000162.1:0-3653 GCA_964548095.1 uncultured archaeon | reverse complement strand
CGGAGAAACCCCACACACCCAACCTCATTTATACTCCAAAATCGGGAATACTATATAATGAAAAATCCTTCTTGGAATAAGACACGCAAAAGCCTCGTCTGCCTACTCTACCTCACAGCTCTGATGCTACCTGCTTCGGCGGGGACCTACTACGACGATAACCTAAGCGACAGCCTCTACTGGACCCACAGGATACCCATCACCGTCTCGGAGACGGGAGGGGTGCGCAGACTCAACGAGCCCGTAACGCTGAACGTCTCGCAGGTTTTCGGGAGCGTCAACCTAAGTCTCGTCGACTGGGACTCGCTGCGCCTCGTCGACCCCGAGAAGAAGCGGGTCGGGGAGCTTAACGGCCATGTGCTGCCGTTCCAACTCGATGACGACGGAAACGGCGTGCTGTCGCCTGGCGATGAGTTGTCGTTTCTCGCGGAGGTCGAGGCCTACAAGCAGAAGACCTACTATCTATACTACGCCGACTATCCGTCCGGGATACAAAACACCTCGTATGAATCTGATTTGGCGTTCACCTACGACGGCAAGAACGTGCTGGCTGTCGAAAACGAGCGCATGCTGTGGGAGGGCTTCACGACGGGCTACTTTGCCGTCTACCGTGCCGAGCCGAAGAAGACCAAGCAAAGCATCGCCTACTCTCCGCTGGGGCTAGACCACGGATACATCATCGAGGCTTCCAAGTCAAACGACAGTTTCGTCCGCTACGACAAGAACTGGGGGTGCGCGCTTGCCGGCTCTGGGCCGGTGCGCGTGAAGGCAGTCTGTAAGGCATCCTCCGGGAACTTCGACGTCTCGAAGACTTTCACCTTCTACGCCAAGAACTCCTTCTACGAGACCGTGAACACGATACAGCGGAAGAATTCCCTCCTCGCCAACGTGAAGTGGGTCATCTACGATGTCGTCAGGCCGTATTTCAGCAACGACTCGAACGCCTACAGCATATACTCTGAAGGCAGCGGAGAGAAGAAGATATCATACCTCAAGGCATTCGAGGACCACTCCGGCAGGTACTGGTTTGAGTTGCTCGCCAAAGGCGACGTCGACCTCTACTTCGAGGACAAGGAGGAAAATGAATTCGACCTCTTCGGCGAGACAATCCAGATGGCTGGCGAGTCCCTGCGGACGGTTTCCGTGCGCCATGCCCTCGTTGAGGCCGGCTCAGAGGACGAAGGACGGCAGTACGTGATGTTCACATCCCCCATTGCGGTCGGCGTCCTACCTCCCGAGGAAAACAAGCTTGCGGTCATTGAGCCGAACCAAAACTCAGTCTACGACCTCATCATCGAGAACGAAAGCATCATAACCTTGAGAGCATCTATTGCAAACAAGACCGGGGTTTCCGCCGTCTACTGTGACGTCTCCGATTCCTTCGGCAAAACCATCTACGCGAGCGTGAAACTCTACAACGACGGAACCCACGGCGACGCAGCGGAAGGAGACGACGTCTGGACTAACGGAAACGCGGTAAAGCTGTACCCGAAAGACGTGACGGGCATCTGGTCGATTGTGTGCCGCGAGGAGGGCTCGCAATCCGTCGCAACGAAAGAAAACAACACCTTCTACGTGGTGAACAACGGAGGCTACCGGCGCATCGAGTTCTTCAACATCTACTGCAAGTCTGGAGAGCGGTTCAAGCACAATCCCGCGCTCGTCCGCCCAGGCGGGACGGCGGAGCTCCACATCTGCCTGATGAACACGGGAACCCAGGACGAGGACAACATCCGCGTCTCAATACCAGACGTGCCCTTGGGTTGGAAGCTCGACGACGTCCTCATCGAGCGGCTGGTGAAAGGCGATGAGATTCCGACAGTCATGCGGCTTTTCATCCCTGAAACCCAAAACCCCAGTTCGAAGAGGCTTACCATAGAGATTACCGCCAACGGGACGCTCACGGGCACTGACTCAGTCCTCGTTGACGTCGTCGCCCCGAAGATTGAGTCTGAAGTGTCCATCAAAGGCAAGAGCCTGCTGGTGACTGCGCGCGACGAGGGCGCTCCAATACCTGACGCGCAAGTTAAGCTCTCGTATGCGACCGGCAAGGTGCAGTCTGCGACAACCGACGCTCAAGGTGTTGCCGAGGTCCCGGCCATCGACAGCGGGGACATCCTCATCACAGTGTCGAAGATGGGCTACAACTCAACCGAGACCCGGCTGTCAGTGTCTGAGCCGGAGCAGCAGACTCCTTGGCTGCTTTTGCCCGTCCTCGTCGTCCTTGCAATCCTCGCGCATCTGGCATACACCTACCACACGGAAATCAAGGCGATGCTCAAGAAGCCTTAATCTTTAATAGCCCATAACGCGATATCTAAGCGATGGATGTTGGACTCGTTATCCTCGGCGTTCTCGTGTTGTTCGGCGCAGGAGCCCTCTTCAAATCGACCGGAATGCTCCAGGGATTCCAGGCGCCCGGCACCCGAGAGAAGCCGGACTACCCCCAGCGGGAGTCACAGCCGTCGCAGCTTTCGCTCCCCTTCGAGACGCCGGCAACCATCGGGAGGGGGGAGTTTCGGGTGTGCCGCAACTGCTTCTCAGAAAACCCCATCAACGCCGAATACTGCACAAACTGCGGGAAACGGCTCATCCGCCCGAAAGACCTGGACATCTCGAAGGAGCAGCGCAAGTGGTTCCGTCAGTTCAACTGGACCCACAACCCCTTCACACCCGACATCAACCCCTCGCTTTTCACCGGATACAAAGAGCAGATTGACGAGGTCTTGAAGAAAATAAATCTTAGAAGCGGCAACATCCTCGTCATCGGCGACTTGGGCACGGGAAAGACGAGCCTGCTGCGCTGGCTTGAGCTAAACCTCCCAGACAGCTTCCACCCCATCTACGTTTTCAGGCCCCCAGACAAGTTCTCAGAGCTCGTGGACGTCGTCGCCTACAGTTTGGACCCATCCCACGGCGTGAAGCCCGGGGAATACAACCTCTACAACATAGACAAGCTCGTGCAGCGGGTGAACAAGAACGTCGTCATACTCCTCGACGAAGCCCACGAGCTTGACTTCTCGCTGAATAAGTCCCTGAAGACGCTGGGTGACGTGGAAAACGTTAACCTGGTGCTGGCAGGCGTCCCCAAGCTCGAAGAAAAAATAAGAACGCAGTCCGCCGCGCTCTATGACCGCATGGTGTCCAAAGTAGAGCTACTCAACCTCACCGGAGCCGAAGTCGAGGACCTCGTCGTCAAGCGCATCGAGAATGTCGGCGGCTGGGGGCATGAGCCATTCACCGACGACGCCCTCGACGAAATCTACCGCATCACGAACGGAAACCCCCGCGAAGTCATCAAGATGTGCGATGCCGCCGTAACAGACGCAATCACCGAAGGCGTCCTCTCAATCGACAAGCAGCTAATATCCCCCCTGGAAAAAGACGTCCCCCACATGAGAATAGTCAAATCCCCAGCCTCCCCGGCGAAGGAGCGGCCCCCAGAAAAAAAGGAGGCGAAGCCGCCCGACCTAAAAGGGGTCGTCGAGGAGCGAATCAACAAGCTTACCAAACTCTACGAGGAGTACGTGAAATCAGGAGACGCAGACGGCATGAAAGAAGTAGTCTCCATCGCGGAGTCGACGCTCACTGAGTCGAAAAAGCGGCTTGAAAGCGGCTCAGTCTCCCAGCAGGAGCGCGAGCGGCTCTCGCTC
>CAZJQY010000161.1:0-3679 GCA_964548095.1 uncultured archaeon | reverse complement strand
CTCCAATTCGTCTTCATCTAGTATGATAATATCAAAGCGATTCCCTTTCTCATCAAATGTATCAACCGTCCCTTTTTTTATTTCTTTTTCTTTGCCTATCTTTCCACAGCCAGCACATTTCCAAGTCCTTAATTTCATTTTTCATTAATGATATTTCAATAAAAGTTTAAAATCTATAAAAGCGAGTGCCGAGTAATATTGCGATTAACATCAATTATCGCGCGTTTTTGGTCAATAAACCCGCGGTTTTGGGGTGTTTATGGGATTTTTTATTTTTTCCGTTGTTCTTGGATTGGTTTTTTTGTGTTGTGTGCTGTGGCTTTTTAGGGCGCGCTGGCTTTGGGTGGGTGGGGTTACGTGGGTGTGCGCGCATGTTGTGGGCGGGGGGTATTAAAGAACATGCCGGCGTAATTATATTCTGTATGGCTTTTGTTATTTTGAATGGGAGGGTTTTGGACGAGTCTGAGGCAGCTCTTCCAGTCCTCGACTGGGGCGTCCTCTACGGCTTCGGACTGTTCGAGACCATGCGCGCCTACGGGGGGCGGGTTTTCAGGCTTGTAGACCACTTGAGGCGGCTTTCCGACTCAGCCGAGGAAATAGGGCTTCCGCTTAAGGAGGGCGGGGACGCGCTGGCCCGATACATCCGGCTTGCGCTTTCCGTGAACAGTCTATCAGACGCTTTCGTCCGTTTGACGGTGACGTACGGGATTGGGGGGCCGAGACTCGAGTTCAATGAAGACGCGAAGCCGAACGTCTTCGCAGTCGCCAGAGCGCTCCCAGAAAATATTGTCGAACTCCAGAAGAAGGGCGTGAAACTCTCAGTCTCAGGGAAATACGTCCGCGACCCGGAATCGCCGCTCACCTTCATAAAGTCGACCAACTATCTTTTGAACGCGCTCGCCAAGCGGGAAGCGAAGGAGGCGGGCGTATACGACATGCTGCTCCTAAACAAGGAAGGATTTGTCGCCGAAACCTCGACCGCGAACATCTTCACCGTCGCAGACGGCAAGCTCCTGACGCCGCCGACTACGAGAGGACTGCTCCCGGGCATAACGCGGAAGACAGTCCTAGAGCTTTCCAAAAAAGAGGGGATTAAGGCGGGCGAAGAAGACCTTACGCTCGAAGACGTAGCATCAGCCGACGAAGTCTTCATCACGAACTCGACGCTGGAGCTTATTCCCGTTGTTTCCGTGGACGAAAAAAAGGTAGGTTCCGGGAAGCCCGGGAAAATGTCGAGAAAGCTTGCTGGGGCATACCGTAAGCTTGTTGTCGAGGAGACTAGAGGGCGCGGGCTTCATCCGCGAACGTGAGGCGGAGGGCGTCCCAGCCTCCTTCCGCGATAACCGATGCAGTCTCCCGCTTCTGTTCGGTTAGGCAGAACACGTAAACTTGGTTTCCTCCGGCAACGTTCCAGTAAGCTTCGAGCCCGTTCTCCCGCCAGCCTTCGACGGCGTCGCAGAGCTTCCTCATGGGGGCTGTTATCACGCGCTTTCCGACGACCGAGAACATCCGATGTACCGTCTGCGCGTCGTCCTCCATCACAGACAAGACGCTGAGGAGGTTTCCGTCAGACAAAGCGTCTTTGAGCTTTCTAATCTGCAATTCAGCCCGCTTCTCGCGGAGGGCGTAGTTGTGGTGGCCGACCACCGCCTCATGTAGCTCGTCCGCGCTGTAACGTTTGCCTGGGAAGGAGACGGCGTAGACGGCAATCCGTGAGAGTTCTCTGGCTGAGGCGAGCTGGGTGGCCGAGCATTCATCCCCCTTGATGCGGTATTCCGTAAGTCCCCCGCAGAGGCTTCGGTAGGCGGTCTCCGAGCCGTATAATGCGAGCTTCAAGAGCTCCTTTTTCGGGAGCTTTAGGTCGAAGAAGTCGTCTAAGGCTGCCGTCAACGCCGCGGCGCCCGAGTCTGAGCTTCCTGAGAGGATGCCGTGGTTCACTGATTCGATGCGGAGTCCTTCCGAACGCCAGCCTTTTTCCTTCATCTTCTCGATGATGGTTCGCATCCCTTCTCCGCGGGCGCCTTCAACCGGCTTCCCGTCGACGTTGAAGACGTCGTCGTGGGAGAGCGTCACCTCAGTCTCAGTCCTCACTTCCTCCCGCTCGTCGGTCAAGGCCGCGCCGACTGATGCGTGGCGTGAGAGCCTTCTGCCGTCGACGATGCGGTAGCCTTCCGCGAAGACGATTGGTAGGCCCGGATACGCGATTGCGCGCGACACGCTCTTCATGTCCAATATTTAATCGGCCCCTGAAAATATATAGGAGTATGCAGGCTGCTATCTTCGATTTGGACGGGACTCTCATAGACTTGTTCGAGGTTCATCTTGAGGCTTTCAAGGATACGGTGAAAAAGTATTCCGGCTTAGACTTCACGCGCGAGGACTTGATTGCCGGCTACGGCCGCAAGACCGAGGAAATCGCGGAAATCTTCTTCGCAAAGCACGGCGTGTCCGGCGTTGACGTGGAAGCCCTCGCCACGGAGCGCCGCGACATGGTACTACAGAATCTATCCCAGCTGAAGGTTCTCCCCGGCGTCGTGAGACTCCTCACGGATTTGAGGAAGGCTGGCGTCAAATGCGCGGTCGGCACTAGCGCGCAGCGGGACGTGACAGTGAGAGTGCTCAAAGAGAGCGGGCTCTCGAAATACTTTGACGCGGTCGCATCCATCGACGACGTCTCCCGGGGCAAGCCTGCGCCAGACATATTCCTATATGCCGCGAAAAAACTTGGCGTCCCCCCAACCGAGTGCGTCGTCTTCGAGGACAGCCCCTTCGGGATTCGGGCGGCGAAAGCGGCGAGGATGAAGTCCGTCGCAGTCTTAACCAGCCTCCACAGCCGCGAGGAACTTGAGAAAGAGAAGCCTGACCTTGTTGTCGACTCCCTGAAGGACGTTGAATTCAGACTACTCACCACCCTATTTTAATCTTAATCCGAAATACTTTACGATGGACGCTCGCGAAATACTGAAAGAGAAGGGGAAGCTCGTCGAGCCAGTCATCAGCAGGTATCTTTCGACTGGGGATGCGAGGATGCGGGAGATGCTCCTCCACACGGCTTCCGCGGGCGGAAAAAGGATTCGGCCGGCGCTCGTGCTCACAGCCTGCGAGGCGGTCGGCGGGGACCCCGCAAAGATTATGTCCGCAGCAGCGTCCGTTGAGATGCTCCACACCTTCACGCTCGTCCACGACGACATCATGGACGACGACAGGCTGCGGCGGGGTAAGCCGACCGTCCACGCGCTGTGGGGCGTTAACATGGGCATCATCGTCGGCGACACCCTCTATGCGAAAGCGTTCGAGTCGCTCGTTGACGCCCGCAAAACCGGGATTCCGGAAGGAAAAGTCCTTGACGCGCTCGAGGTCTTCAATCACGCCAACGCGGAAGTCCACGAAGGCCAGATGATGGACATGTTCTTCGAGGACCGGGACGATGTTTCCGAGCGGCAGTACCTCACGATGATTGGGAAGAAGACTGGCGCGCTCCTTGAGGCGTCCTTAAAGATTGGCGCCATCCTCGGCGGCGGCGAAGCAAAGCAGGTTCAGGCGCTCGCCTCCTACGGCATGGACGTCGGCGTCGCCTTCCAGATTAAAGACGACCTCCTCGACCTCACCGGCGACGAAAAAAAGCTCGGAAAGCCAGTCGGCTCAGACATCCGCCAGGGGAAAAAGAGCATCATCATCG
>CAZJQY010000160.1:0-3717 GCA_964548095.1 uncultured archaeon | reverse complement strand
GTTTTTCATCACTGGCTCATCAAGCCCTGCCCTATTCCAGAAGAGCACGGAATCCCTTGTGGGGAGACACGAGAAGACGATAATGCTAACTCTAAAATTCAGGGATACACTAAAGCTGAAAAACCAGCCTGAACTGAATGAAATGATGAAAAAGGTCCGGAAAAAGACCCTAAGTGACGCATTCGCTGCAAGCGTCAAAGAAAACAACCCCGAACTGTTCTACGACGTCTTACGCGACGCCTTCGTATCATATGGATCGGCAGGAGAATCCAGGATGCAGATAGAACTCAACGAGTACCTACTGCGAGGAGGATATCCGGAATTCTATGATAAAAACACAAGCTGGAAACAAGCATCAAAAACCCTACGGGAAGGATACTTTGACGCCATAATAAGCTTCGACGTAATGAGAGTATTCAATTCACGAAACCCCGACAAACTAAAACAACTCTACACTTTCCTCGCGCTGTCAACTGCCCAGACGATAAACCTCTCAAAACTATGCAGCGACCTAGGCACAGCAAGAGTCACTTTGGACGAATACATACATCAGCTGCAACAGACGTATATGGTACGGACCGCTAGACTCTACCGAAAGAACCCCCGGCACGCAAGCAACGAAGTCAAAAAGGCATACGTCGGAGATGTGGGTTTCAGAAACGCAGTCTTGGGAGTGGACGAAGACGAGATAAAGGAAACAACTCTACTCGGAAACTTGGCTGAAACTATAGCCCAAGACCACACGCTAAGGCTGAAATATTGTCTGGAACCGTGTGAGACCTGTGAGATATTCTTCTGGAAAGACAAACAAAAACGGGAAGTGGACATCGTCGGAGAGTTCTACAAGAAGATCACCCCAATAGAAGTCAAATACCAAGAAAGCATCAAAGGCGCAGACATAGCTCCGCTAAAAAATGCGATCGAAGAACTCAACAGCCCCTATGGAATACTACTAACCAAAAACTCCATTCAATACAAAGACAAAATAATAAGCGTACCTCTTTGGTTATACCTCCTAATGTGCTAAAAAAAAAACAACCGGATGATAACGCCCTGCCATCATCACGCACCCTGTATCATCTCCAAAAGCAATTTAAAGCATCTACTTCTTGACTCAAGCCCGGATAGGAGTATGATGCTCCACCGGCTTGGTCAAGACCGCCATATCCAAGAGGCAGATTCGTGTAGACAAAGCTGAAGAACGAATGAAGGAGATCCAACGTCAGGAGCGGTTGGGTGTGGGGAAAGTGGGAAAAAGAACGGGCGTTGGTATATTGGGAGTGCAGTATAGCATTTATAAAGGTATATTGTGATACATAATAATCATTTGTATAGGTGATTTTCATGTATAATAGTAGAACAAAACTTTCTCCGTTGGCAGTAAACCTCTTCCAGAGCCTTCAATCTGTCGGAAAAAACGTTTTCACCAGAACGGAAGCCTCTGACATCCTTAACGTAAACCGCCGTTACCTGAACAACACGCTCTCAAGTTTGGAAAAGGAGGGGTGGATTAAGCGTCTGGAAAGGGGGAAGTATCTGATAGTCCCGATGGAAGCCGGGAAAGAGGGTTCGTGGAGCGAACACCCCTACGTGATAGCCTCTTATCTAGTTGAACCATATTGTATCGCTTACTGGTCTGCTTTAAGCCAGTGGGGGTACACAGAGCAACTGCTTAAAACAACATTCGTTCTCACGAGCGGACGTAAGTTCAGCGCCGAAAAGCAGGTTCTGGGGCAGACATACAAATTCATCAGCGTCAAAAAAGAAAAACTCTTCGGTTTAACTCAAGTCTGGGTGGAAAACAGGAGAATAAACGTGACCGACAGGGAAAAGACCATCGTGGACTGTCTGGACCGGCCGGACTACTGCGGCGGCATAGTGGAAGCTTCGAAGGCGATTAAAAACGGGCTCACAGACAAGAAGGTTTCAACCGAAAAGATATTGGATTACGCCAGCCGTCTTGGAAACAGGACGGTCTTCAAGAGGTTGGGCTATCTTGCCGAAATCCTTGAAATGAACATACCGGATTTTGAGAGTGAATGCCTGAGGAGAATCTCGAAAGGATACTCTCACCTAGACCCGACGCAACGCGGAAAAGGAAGGCATTTACGCAAGTGGATGCTAATTGAGAACGTGAACAGAAACGAATTGAGGTTCGATTAAATTGATAACAAAGCAGGAGCTTTTGAGGATAGCTGGGGAAAAGCAGATTGACCCGACTGTGATAGAAAGAGACTACGCCCTCGGCTGGGTGTTGTGGGGGATAAGCAGGAACGAAACATTCTCTAGACGGCTCGTGTTCAAGGGCGGCACAAGCCTCAAGAAATGCTGGTTCGAAGACTACCGCTTCAGCGAAGACCTTGACTTCACGGCACAACAAACAGTACAAGAGGGGGAGATACGCGGTTCGCTGGACGCCATGATAGCCGAAGTGTCGGAGGCGTCCAACCTACACTTTGAAAAAGACCGGACTGAAGTCAAACAGACACTAGACTTCGAAGGCAAGGAATCATACAAAGCCACAACCTATTTTTCCGGACCACGCGGGGACATCAGAAACCCACTAAGGATAAAATTCGACATAACACACTACGAGAAGGTCATACTGCCGCCCATCAGAAGAAAGGTCATCCACCGGTACTCCGACGCCAAAGACTGCGAAAGCGAGATAACAACCTACTGCATCGAAGAGACCCTAGGAGAAAAACTCAGGGCGCTATTACAACGCTCCCGCCCCAGGGACTACTACGACATATGGCACGTCCTGCACAACAAGACAGACACCCTAAACAAAACCAAGATAGTCAAAGTCTTCAAGGAAAAGGCAGAATACAAGAACGTCCCATTCGAAGACGTCGAATCGCTCATAGGAGACGACAAATACAACGCTATAGAACCCTACTGGAGCAGCCAACTAGGCCACCAGCTGTCGTATGTGCCGAAACCACAACTCATAAGAGGAGAATTCAACCGGCTAGTCAAAAACCTATTCCAACCGGAAATACCAGACTTGGAAGTGAAAACAATCAAACCTGGGGAATACTTGTCACGCCAAGGAACACTAGGGAACCGGGAGAAAATAATCCAAGCCGGAAAAGAAGCCCGCATAATCAGGATGACCTACGACGGAAGCCAACGACAAGCAGAGCCATACAGCCTCAGACACAAAAATGGCAAAGAATACTTCTACGGATACAACCTAACCAGTAGAACAAGCCCGCCGGGAATAAGAAGCTACCTGCTTTCAAAAATACAGGCAATAGAAATAACCAACAAAACCTACAAACCACGCTGGCCCGTAGAATTCTAACCAGATGATAACACAGTGTTATCACCCATAGGGTCAATTCAGGGAGTCTACCTCTTGACTCAAGCCCGGATAAAAGTCGGGTGTTCCCCCGGCAACTCAAAAAAAAACAAGCATTCCCACAGAGCCGACAGTCTCAGAACCGAAAGAAGCATTGTTTGAACACACCTTGCGCCGTCACGTAATCATCCCGCACACTTTCCTAGCAAGCTCTATGCTTTTGCTCATCCCGCGGTCTTCAGGGTAGATTTGCTCGCCGCATGCGATGTAGAGGTTTCGTATGGGAGTCTTTGATTCGGGAATCAGGTTCCTGTAGCCTCTTGTGAAGACGGGTGTCCCATAATCGCTCCTGAATACATGGGCTTCCTCAACGTCCCCGCGTTCAAAGTCAGGGTAAACCTTCTTGAGGT
>CAZJQY010000159.1:0-3746 GCA_964548095.1 uncultured archaeon | reverse complement strand
ATCAGGCCTGCGATGGCGTGTATCATCGAGGTTCTCGCCGAGTTCCTGGCGCCGGCATCGTCCCTTGAGGAGACCCACTTTATCCCCGCAATCATGAAGACTACAGCCGCCAGGGCACCGCATATGGCCAACACGCCCTTGTATATCTCGCAGATGATTGAGGTAACTGGCGTGTATATTTGCTCTGCCAGCCCCGGCGCCGCTGACACCGAACAGGCCAGCAGGAACATGGCAACGTAAGATATCGCGTGTTTTAGTTTCATTGGTATCACCTCAAGACGTATGTTTGATTATATATCGTGTTTTAAATAAAAAAGGCGGTGGGCATCCGCCTTTTACAGGAGGGGGAAGGTTGGAACTCTTACGTCAGCACCACTTATGGAGGCTGATTGCAGTTTATGGCAGCACCGGCACCGCTTACCGTCACCGACGTTAAGGTACACCCGCGCAGTTAATACCTATGCTAACACCGCTTACCTTCACCGATGTTACTACGTTTACTGCAATTAGCAGTATTACCAGCCCGATGATTGCGTGCATAATCCACACTCTCGCCGCGTTCCGTTTGCCGGCGTCGTCGCGGGACTCAACCCAGATGGCGGCTGCCGCGATGATGATAAGTGCTGCAAGCGGTAGTGAAAGGTATCTTACCGCCCAGAAGATGCCGCATAATACATCATTGAAGGGAGTGGCTATGCTCTCGCTTAATGTAGCGGATGAAAGCTGAGTTAGTAGGATTATTGACAGGAGAATCAACTCAGCCTTGTTCACGAGTTTTTTATCATAGTTCATTTACATCACCACCTATGGACACGTATATAGGACCCAACCAGTAGGGACTATGTTTGCTGCGATAGACCACGCCACAACGGCTATTATGGCGCCTATTATTATGTGGATAATCCACACCCGCGCCGTGTTCCGCTTGGCTGCGTCATCCTGCGAGTAAATCCAGAGGGCGCCTGCGACAATGAAAATCATGACACCCAAAGCGGGGATGATATACTTGAAGGACGTGAACAACGCGCATATGACCGAGGCAAACGGCTGAGATATGTCTATGCTCAGCAAAGCCAATGCCGTCTGGGAGAGGAGCGCACAGAGAACCAAGAACGAGACGAACGCAATGTTCCTTCGAGAAAACCAATTTCTCATGGTTAAATAATACCACTATCTATTTAAAAATCAGGACTTTTCCACCAGTCTTCGACTGGTGGTCAAAGTCTACCGGAAAAAATTCGGTGATACCATCTTTTGCCGCCGAATTTTTTACGCGCAGGTAAGCCGCCAAGGCTTACCTCGCGTGTCAAGAACCACTTCATATGCATTCATGCCACTGGTCTCTGACCAGTGGTTCTTGACATGTTTTATCCGGGTTCATGTAGACACCACACCCGGAAACCTCCCGCCGCTCCCACCCGGATATGCCGGAAAGAAGCTCTGAGAACCCGTCAATCGGCCGCATTGCTTCGATTGAGCCGCCGGTGAGGACGACGGCGTCGGCGTTCCTGAAGCTGCAGTTGAAGGCGAAGCGGTCCTTCGGGTAGGCTCCTGAGTAGTAGAGTATCTGATGCCCGTCGTATGCCGCAGACTGGCCCACCACGCAAACATTCGCCCGGATAAGATGCGTCATCCAGCTGTAGGCGATGACGACCCCGTCAGACCCGACCAAGCCGTTCACGTAGTCCGCGACCGCCAAGACTGAAGGCACATCCTGCACGCCCACCGTCAAACCAAATGCTATCCCAAGCGACTGAGCGAGCCCGAGCGCAACCGGGTGGTAGACCAAGACTGCAGCAGCCAACGCGAAGTGGCGCACATTCTTTTTCGCGAGAAAACCGCTGGCGCTCTTATATGCGCGCGCCATAAAATGCGAGCCGGCAAGCGCAAGGTATGGGTACGTCACCATCGTCATATGGTCGGCCCGGTCCATGACAACCAGCATCAGAAAGGCACCTGCGAAGTAGGAGACGATAAGAGTCTTAGCCCGCTCATCGCCGACAAAGAACAGTGGTTTAACGACGAATCCGACGATTAGGATGTAAGTCAGATAGTCGGTGAACCCGTGGTAGAACGCGGAGTCCGAGACGCGAAAGAGGACGAGCGCATACAAGGAGATGACGACGATGCCCAACGCCGGCGACTCGGACACCGGCATGCGGAAGGAATTGAAGAACACACTCAATGCCGGAAACATCCGCCGGAGAATGAACAGTGCAACAACAGCCACAAGAATCCGCTCCGGCGACACCTTAAGCCGCGTCAGCTGGAAGGCGACCTCCGGGATGAAGTAGGATGGCATGGCGTAAAGCTCGTAGGCGACGAAGAGGATGATGGGAAGAAGCGTTGCCGCAGCGACGAGGGGAAAATATTTGCGCCCGTACCGCCAAGTGAGGTACCAGACCGCAAGCACGGCCGAGAAGCCGATGAAGCCGGTGACAGGGCACAGGCCCGCAAGGAAAGCGGCAAACAGGATATCTCTTTCGCGGCCGCCGCGGAGGAAGCGGTGGAAGAAGGAGAGAGAGCACACCGAGAGTAGCACAATCAGGTGGTTGACCATCCCCATCCTGCTCCAGTAGACCGAGACGGGGTAGACGGCGTAGACGATGCCGGCAAGCAACCCGATGTCTTCTCCGAATAGTTCGGAGCCGAGCCGGTAGATGACGATGATGGTTGCGACCTCGAGAATCACGGCGAGCATACGCAAACTGAGTACCGAAGCCCCGAAGACTTTCATGTAGGCTGCGGCAAGGATGAAGTAGAGCGGCGGGTGCGGGACGAAGGGAAACTTTAAGGCAAACCACTGCGCCCTCCCCTCGGCAAGGTGCATGGCAATGTTCAGGTTCGCGCCCTCGTCCCAGTCCCACAGGGGAATCGTGTCCAAGTTCACAGCCCGAAGGAAGACGGCGACGAAGACAACGAGGAGCAGGTTTCGCGCGCGCATAAAAAGATTATCTGACGTGGCGCATAAAAGCTACAATCTCGGGCCGTACACCCCAAAACCATCAACCACGGTTTTCTCCCTCCTGCGAAGCTCGTTATCCAAGAACATGAAAGACTGTCGGTCTCCTTTCTCGACTTCTGTCAGGGATTCATCCAAGACGACAATGTATTTTGCGTTGGAAAGCGACGTGTTGAATACCCACCGCTCGTTGGGGTAGTTGCCGGGATAAAAAAACAAGATGCCGTATCCGTCGTAGGTTAACGCCTGGTCTAGCGTAGCAGCCTCGGCTGAGATCATGGGAGCCATCCAAGAGTACGTAAAGACAACATCACCCGGTCTCGTGCGTTCATTCACATACGCTGCTACCCGGAGGGCTCTGGCCGCGTCCGCCTTCAACACATCGGCGTCTGACAGCATGATGATGTCTTGCACCAAACAGAGGGCTATTGGATGGAACGCGAGGATGAGGGAGCCGATGAGAGCAGTTGACGTTCGGACTGTCCTCCCGATGTGGTTGCGTGAGAGAGTAAAGACCCCGCTCATAAGTGTTGCAAGCCCGAGTGCGACGTAGGGGTACAGTACCATCGTCATGTGGTCTGTCCTGTTGAAGAACAGGAGGGTGAGGGCATATGAAGCAAGGTAGAGGAGGAATACGCGTTTTGCCGTCCCATCACGCATCAGGTATAGGGGACACACAAGCAAGCCTATGGACGAGAAGACTGTCAGATAATCAAGCCCATGAGAGACTATGATGTCGAATCTCGTATAGAGCCAGAAGAATACGAGCAATCCGACAAAGGCA
>CAZJQY010000158.1:0-3750 GCA_964548095.1 uncultured archaeon | reverse complement strand
ATGGCACTCCTGAGGATGGGGAGGAGGGTGAGGATGGTGATGGCACTCCTGAGGAGGGTGATGAGGGTGATGGTACTCCTGAGGATGATGTTGTTTGTCCGATTTTGCAGTGTTGGGCTGAGTGTGTGGATGATTTGAATGGGGATGGTTTTTGTTTTGATCGTAGTGTTTTGTCTTTGTGGTGTCCTGCGGGTATTTGTTGTCAGAGTGTGCCTATGCCGTGCCCTGATGATACTCCTGAGGGTACTCCTGATGGTGATGATGAGGGTGATGAGGGTGATGAGGGTACTCCTGATGGTGATGATGATACTCCTGAGGGTACTCCTGATGGTGATGATGATACTCCTGAGGGTACTCCTGATGAGGGTGATGAGGGTACTCCTGATTTTGAGGAGGAGGTTTGTGTGCCTGAGGGTAGTTGTTTGAATTTGAGTTTGGATGTGGGTAATGATTCTAAGTTGCCGTGGGAGTGGAATACGTCTGATCAGAATTTCTCAAGGGAGCGTGTTTTCTTTGCTTCGTCTTTGGAGTCTGTGTTGAATAAGACTGCGGATGTTTTGCGGCATGGTTGTTCTGTGTCGTGGTGTGTGGGTTGTCGTCTGGTTGGGGGGGATTGTTTGATTCCGTTCGCCTTCAGGAGTGATAATCTTGCTTTTGAGAATGGTAGTTTGTGTGTTCCTTCGGGCGGGAATCTTACTGTGGATGACATCAACTTCAGTTTTTGGGTTGTGGAGACCGTCGAGAACGTCTCCTATGACCGGCGGCTACGTTTCAGCGAGGGGGGGAATTGGACGGTCTCCTTTGACACTGGCGCAGGCTTCGGCAACGAAACGTATCTTGTGCCGCCTAGTGCGGACTGCGGGGACTTGTGTTTTGATTTAACTTATGTCGCGGGCAGTCCTCCAACGGGCTTGGATTCGTATGATGCAATCGATGACGGCATGTACCGCTTACTCTATCAGCGTCTTGACAGCGACCATGACAGTATTATCGAGAAGTTGGACGTAGACCATGACGGAATCCCCGACACGTTCTTTAACCCGGAGAAAATGTGGTTTGACGCGCAAGACAACTTGGGCATCCAAACCCTGTGGGGTCCGGAAGTGTTCAAACTAGTCGTTTGGATGGGATAACGCACACTACTTTCTAACTCTCCTTGAAAGTCCCTTGTCCTGTATGGTGCCCGTCAGCCCGTCAAACTTTCTCTCTAAATCCCGGGATAAATAGAAGACAATAATTGAGCACACTCCGATGGATGCCATTATAAAGTAAAGCGTGTTCTCTATATTCCCTTCAAGGGCGTTTCTCGCGCTATACAATCCTAGCGCTCCAATAGGGAGGAGGCCTGCGACAAAGAAGATGATTGAACGTCTGAACCGTTTTGTTGCGTTGCGGGCTGCCTTCTCAGCGTCTGCGGCAAGCTGTTGGGCCTGCTCGCGCGTCGCCCTGATTCTCTCAGGCACTCCTTTTTCCTTCTTCCAGAATTTCATCCCACATGCGTTCGACAAAGAATCTCACATAGTCAGAGCGGCCTCCTTTTTCCGCCTCTGTTTTTAGGCCTCGTTTTCGGGCGATTTTTTCGATGGTCTTTTGGACGCCGCTTCCGTATTGTGCCGCCTTTTTCCTGCGGTTGAGGATTCCCGCTGGGACTCCCGCCTTCTTGGCGGCTTCTCGTAGAGCGAACTTCCGTATGAATCGTTTGCCGGAGACTTCATCAACGCACGCATACTCGGGATTGCTTGACGCCTCCCGAATCTTTGATTCGACGGGAATCGAGAGGGCGAACCCGGCGAAGTCGTCGTCCATGAATGGGAACTTGAGCGTTACCTTGTTCAGCCGGCACACGCGCTCATCAAAGCTGAGCTGGCTCTCGCGCAGGTTTTCGGCGTCTTCCCGCATTGCGGATTCAAGTTTCGGGTAGCCGCCTGAGGCGAGCGTGTCCAGGTATTTGGAGTAGCCGCCGAAGAGTTCGTCCGGCCCCTGGCCGCACAGCATGACGGAGAACCCATCATCTTTCGCCTTCTTTGACGCGAAGTAGAACGGTATCCCCACGGCAAGCTTTAGGGGGTTGGGCTCGCCAATCGCCTTGAGCACTACAGGGAGCGCATCCTCGATATCAGCCTCGGACACCTCGATGAATGAGACGTCGAAGGAAACGTTATCCCGCTCTTTCCGGGCGTACGCCGCATCGGGGGAGCCTGCGACGCCCACATTGTACGCTCGCACGGGAACAATCTTGCTTGCGACAACTCCTACGAGCGTTGAGTCTATGCCAGAGGAGTAGATGAGGCCGACCTTCCGCTGCCCTCGAACGCATTTCCGTATTGACTCCTCAAGGAGCGACAGCATCTTGTCTGTGTATTCTTCCATCGTGCCTCACGTTGCGCTATAGTTGAGGGCGAAACTTTTTAAATGGTTTTACCCTCAACTATATGTGAGGTCATAACTTTAGTTTTCAAGAAAGTTATGACCGCAACTATAATTTATATGCCGCTACGCCGATAAAATAGTGTATGGCCCAAACGACCATAAGCTTCTTGGGCGGAGCCCGGGAAGTTGGCAAAAGCGGCTACCTCATCCAGCACGAGGACGAGTCCGTTCTACTTGATTACGGCCTCCAGCTGACCGAGCCCGTCAGCTTCCCCGAGAAGCCCGCTCGCGCTGATGCCCTGCTTCTCTCGCACGCGCACTTGGACCACAGCGGCGGCATCCCCTACATCCACCGGAAGAATCCGTTCGCGATTTACGGTATAGACGTCTCATTCGACTTGGCCCAGATTCTCCTACACGACTCCGTGAAGATTAACCGGCTTAAGAGCCTGCAACCGCCATACTCGGACGGGGACGTAGACCGGGTTCCGGAAAGCGAGATTGCCGTAAAATACGGCCGCAGCCGGAAAATCGGAAGCCGCTTCACGGCAACCTTCCACGATGCCGGGCACATCCCAGGCAGCGCCGGCATCCTCCTAGAGGCAGGCGGAAAGAAAATCTTCTACTCAGGCGACACAAAATACGAAGACACGCTCCTTCTGCGCGGGGCGCAGTACCCGCAGGCTGACGTGCTCATCTCAGAGTCCACGTACGGCAACCAATTTCACCCCGACCGCAGGCAGGTGATTGAGGAGTTCATCGGAAAAGTCGAGGAAACATGCGGCCGAGGAGGTGTGGCCATCGTCCCAGCCTTCGGCGTCGGAAGAAGCCAGGAAATGCTCATGGTACTCGACGCCGTCGACTATCCCATCTACCTCGACGGGATGGCTAAGGCGGTAGCGCGCGTTTTCTTAAGTTACCCCGAGTACCTGCGGGACCCAGACCTCCTCCAGAAGGCCGCCAACAACGCCCGCTGGGTCAACAACAACCAGATGCGCCGGGATGCCGCCAAGGAGCCGTGCGTCATCGTGACGACAGCCGGCATGATGACTGGAGGCCCAGTCTTAGAATACGTCCAGCGCGTGAGGAAAGACACAAAAAGCAGCATCCTACTCGTCGGATACCAAGTTAAGGGAACCAACGGGAGGACGCTCCTTGACGAAGGCTACGTCGTCGACGAGAAAACCGGCAAAAAATTGTCGGTGCAATCCGAAGTCTGCTTCTTCGACTTCTCAGCCCACTCAGACCAGGCAGGCCTCATAAAGATGGCGGACCAAGTCTCGCCCGAGAAAATCATCCTCGTCCACGGCGAAGAGGAGGGGACGACAGCCCTCGCGGAAAAACTGTCCGAGAAATATGAAGTACACACTCCGAAAAACA
>CAZJQY010000157.1:0-3769 GCA_964548095.1 uncultured archaeon | reverse complement strand
GACAATGAAGGTTGCTTTCGTCACCGACGTCTTGTACCCTTACGTCAAGGGCGGTGCTGAAAGGCGTATTTGGGAGGTTTCGAAGCGTCTCGCGCAGCGGGGCCACAGCGTGCACGTGTACTGCATGAAGTACTGGGATGGTGCTGACGTCGTCGTTGAGGATGGTGTTTTCCTGCACGGCGTCTGCAGGTCAGCCCCCCTCTACACGCCCTCTGGGAGGCGGAGGATTTGGGAGGCGCTCCATTTTTCCTTGCGGCTTTTCACTCCCCTCCTCAAGGGGGACTTTGATGTCGTCGACTGTAACCAGTTCCCGTTTTTCCCGGTCTTTGTCGCCAAGTTCTGTTGCATGGTAAAACGGAAGAGATTGGTTGCGACATGGCATGAGGTCTGGGGGAGAAAGTACTGGAGTGATTACCTCGGCTTTCTCGGAGTCTTCGGCTTCCTCGTCGAGAAGGCTGCGGCAGCGCTTCCCGAGGATATCATCGCCGTCTCGGAGAAGACGAAGCGCGCCCTCATCTCTTCTGGAGTAAGGGAGGAAAAATTGTTTGTCGTGCCGAACGGCATCGACCTTGCGAGAATACGCGGCATTCAACCATCATCTGATAAATCCGACATCATCTTCGCCGGACGTCTTATCAAGGAGAAGCATGTCGACGTATTAATCAAAGCACTCGCATTGCTCAGGAAACCTGTCACATGCCTTATCATCGGGGACGGCCCAGAGAAAGCAAGGCTCGAGGCTTTGGCTAGGGACTTAGGCGTCTCAGACAGGGTCCTCTTTCCCGGCTTCCTCGAGTATGCGGACCTCATCGCGGCTATGAAATCCTCGAAGGTTTTCGTGCTCCCCTCAACGAGGGAAGGCTTCGGTTTGAGCGTCCTAGAAGCCGCCGCCTGCGGGCTTCCAGTCGTCGCCGTCGAGCACGAGCAGAGCGCGGCAGGAGACTTGATTGCCGCCGGGATCCCCGGCCTCGTGTGCAGGCTTTCAGAGCGAGACATCGCAGACAAGGTTCTGCTAGTCCTTTCAGGCAGTAAAGACGTGAAGGCTAAAGACGGCAACGCACTCCTCGCCTCCTATGACTGGCAGAATATCGTCGACAAAATCGAATCACATTTTTATTCAGTCTGCGCTATGAATAAACCATGAAGAAGGCGCTCATCACCGGAATAACCGGCCAGGACGGTGCATACCTTGCGAAGTTTCTCCTCGACAAAGGATACGAAGTCTACGGGACGTACCGTAGGCTTTCAACACCCAACTTCTGGAGACTCCAGCACATGGGAATCTTCGAGAAAGTAAAGCTTATTCCAGTCGAGCTCATAGACTCGGCCTCGATCATAGAGGCTTTGAGAATATCAACGCCCGATGAAGTCTACCATCTTGCAGCCCAGAGCTTCGTCGGGGCGTCTTTCGAGCAGCCCATCGGCACTGGGAATGTGACTGGTTTGGGCGTCGCCCGCCTTCTTGAGGCGATCCGGCTTACCGACGGCATCAAGTTCTACCAGGCCTCGACAAGCGAGCTTTACGGTCGCGTTCACGAAACGCCTCAGAACGAGGAGACATACTTCCACCCGATGAGCCCTTACGCGTGTGCGAAACTGTACGGTTACTGGATGACCCGGAACTACCGGGAGGCGTACAATCTCTTCGCCGTGAACGGCATACTATTCAACCACGAGTCCCCGCTTCGGGGTCTTGAGTTCGTCACGCGGAAGATAACAAACGCTGTGGCAAAGATTTCGCTTGGAATCCAGAAAGAACTAAAGCTCGGAAACCTCGAGGCTAAAAGAGACTGGGGTTACGCTCCAGAGTACGTCCAAGCAATGTGGCTTATGCTCCAGCAGGACGAGGCAGACGACTACGTGACAGCCACGAACGAGACTCACTCCGTAAAGGAGTTCGCTGAAAAAGCCTTCGATATCGTGGGACTGGACTGGCAGAAACACGTAAAAGAAGACAAGAGATTCAAAAGACCATTAGACGTCATGCTGCTCAAGGGAGACTACTCAAAGTCCGAGAAGAAGCTCGGCTGGAAGCCTAAGACGAAATTCAAAAAACTCGTCGAAATCATGGTGAAAGAAGACCTCTCCCGCTGGAAACGCTGGCAGAAGGGCGAACACTTCCCATGGGATGCTCCAAACTACCCAGAGGAATCCAACATCATAACCCGAGGACTGCGCGCCTAACCCAGACCATGATACCCATTGCAGAACCCTCCCTCGGCAAAGAGGAAAGAGAAAACCTACTGAAGGCCTTCGATTCTGGATGGATAAGCTCCAAGGGCGAGTTCATAGAAGAGTTCGAGCGCTCCTTCTCCGAGTATGTTGGCGTTAAATACGGCGTCGCCACGTCGAATGGGACTACTGCACTCCATCTAGCATTGGCAGCCTTAGGCATCGGAAAAGGGGATGAAGTCATCGTCCCCACCCTCACGTTCGTCGCGACGGCGAATGCCGTAACCTACACCGGCGCGAAACCCGTCTTTGTCGACGCTCATCCCAGCTACTGGTGCATCGACCCAGAAAAGATTGAGGAGAAAATCACGAAAAAGACTAAAGCCATTATCCCAGTACACCTGTACGGTCACCCCTGCGACATGGATACCATACGCGATATCGCCCAAGATTGCAATCTCCACATTGTGGAGGATGCTGCCGAAGCCCACGGCGCAGAGTACAAGGAGAAAAAAGTCGGCGGCTTCAGCACGGTAAGCTGCTTCAGCTTCTTCGGAAACAAGATAATCACGACGGGTGAGGGCGGCATGTGCCTGACAGACAACAAAAAGCTATACGAGAAGATGAAAATCCTCAGAGACCACGGGATGAACCCGAACAAGAAATACTGGTACGACGTCGTCGGCTTCAACTTCAGGATGACTAACCTCCAAGCTGCCGTGGGAGTGGCGCAAGTGAAAAAACTGGGCGAATTCATAATAAAGAAAAGAAAGCTCGCGCAAGAATACAACAAAAAACTAAGAAAAGTCCCCGGAATCACAACACCCCCAGAAGAACATTGGGCGAAAAACGTGTACTGGATGTATTCCATTCTAATCGAAAAACAGTTTAGATTAAGTCGGGACGATGTGATGAAACTCCTCACTTCAAAGGGTGTCGACTCCCGGCCTTTCTTTTATCCAATCCACACGTTGCCGATGTATCACACACGCGGAAAACTACCTATTGCAGAAGGCCTTTCTAAAAAAGGCATGAATCTACCGTCATCCATCAATTTGCGGGCGGAGGATATACCAAAAATTGTGGATGTTTTATCTTAGATTTGAAACTATCTGCGATTCTCTCCTCTGTATTCAAAGATATAAACGCCGTCCTTATTGTAAACTATTTGGTAATTCTCCGGATCAAACGAGGCGGGGTCGACCTTTAGGTAATAACCATAAAACCGGAGGAAGGGTGGTCGATAACCCGGCCAAGTCGTAGAAACATTGGATATGTATACTAACACATGTCTATGACTACTACTTAACTCATTCAAGAAAGAGAGGGCATCCTCATGGTTCGGAGTCACTGAAAGCCTCCAAATAACATCCGATGGCTTGAATGAAATATTATCAAAATCGTACACGGGTATACCCGTGAGCGGATAAACCCATAATCCCGTCGCGTCTAAGCTTACTGTGATTGAATTCGAGTAGTTTTGCCCGTTTAGCCTCGTCATTGCCTCGTAGTCTGCTTCTGGAAGACCCCATGCAAGAGCGTAGTGATAAAATAACAGAGAGACTGTCACTGAGCCAACTAATACTACTGCGACTAG
>CAZJQY010000156.1:0-3770 GCA_964548095.1 uncultured archaeon | reverse complement strand
TACGGTCGCAAGGCTGAAACTTAAAGGAATTGGCGGGGGAGCACCACAAGGCGTGGATGCTGCGGTTTAATTGGATACAACGCCGGGCAACTCACCAGGGGCGACAGCAGAATGAAAGCCAGACTAAAGATCTTGCTGGACAAGCTGAGAGGTAGTGCATGGCCGTCGTCAGCTCGTACTGTGAAGCGTGCGGTTAAGTCCGTTAACGAGCGAGACCCGCGCCATCATTTGCCACCTGCGTCGATGGACGTGGGGCACTATGATGGGACCGCTGGCGATAAGTCAGAGGAAGGTGCGGTCAACGGTAGGTCAGTATGCTCCGAATCTCCTGGGCTACACGCGGCATACAATGGCGTGGACAATGGGTTGCAACTTCGAAAGGAGCGAGCTAATCCCCAAACCACGTCTTAGTCCGGATCGAGGGTTGCAACTCACCCTCGTGAAGCTGAAATGCCTAGTAGTCGCTGGTTACTATCCAGCGGCGAATATGTCCCTGCTCCTTGCACACACCGCCCGTCAAACCAACCGAGTGAATTGGAGATGAGGCATGCTCGTTTACGGGTGTGTCGAATCTCTGGTCCGCAAGGGGGGTTAAGTCGTAACAAGGTAGCCGTAGGGGAATCTGCGGCTGGATCACCTCCAAGAAAATTTAAAAAAGGGGCCGTCTTCGAAGTCTTAGACTTCTCGACGACTCTGGGTCTTACACTACGGGCTTTATTCAAGTTGATGCTTACACACGATAACGGACTCCGAGGGAGTACGACCTCAGGCACACAATAACGTGTCCCTAAGGGGGTCCCACACGACTGGGCCCGTAGATCAGTTCGGAAGATCGTCCGCCTTGCACGCGGGAGGCCTGGGGTTCAAATCCCCACGGGTCCAACTCAACCCTTTTCTTTCTTTAAGTAAAAGAAAGAAAAGCGTTGACGGAAAAGAAATAAAGAGGTCATCTTCGATGCCTTCACGGCGTCTCGATGACCTATCATGTTCACTTAAGTCAAGTGAAAGTTGTGCAGTCTCGGGTTGCATGACCTGAGACGTAGTTTTGACTCCCGCACGCCGCTTGAACGGATGCGGGGGATATGAGAATAATATACGCAAGGCATCTCGCTAAAGAAGAGTATGTAGGTTCTACGCCACACATGGAATGGTTTGGCTCGGAAGCTGATGAAGGACATGGCAAGCTGTGATAAGCCTTGGTTAGGCGCATGCAGCCTTAGACCCAAGGATCTCCGAATTACTCCCTACGGGGAGGAGGCACGCGGGGAACTAAAACATTTTAGTACCCGCAGGAAAAGAAACCAAATGGGATTCGGTGAGTAAAGGCGATCGAAAACCGAACAGGGCAAACTGAATTCCAGCGGAAACGCTGGCAATATGTGGTGCGGCTGCGCTAAGAGTCTTCGCTGGGGGAGGTGAAGTCGCCTGGAACGGCGCGCAAAACAGGGTGACAGCCCCGTAATCGAAACCCGGAAAGACTTGGTGCAGTCCCAGAGTAACGGGCATTGGATATTGCCTGTAAAGGTCGGAGGCACATTCTCCGAACCCTAAAAACAATCCGAGACCGATAGCGTACTAGTACCGTGAGGGAAAATTGCAAAGGAGCTGTAACAGGCTGTGAAAAGAACCTGAAACTGTGTGGTTATGGATCGATGCGGCGAAAGTTGCATCGTTCGTCTAGAAACATGAGGCAGGGAGTGTGTTTACGCGGTGAGGTTAACGCCGTAGGGAAACCAAATGTCCGCAGCCGGCTTGTCCGGTCGGGGACGCGGTATGAGAGTGCCGTAAATCGCGTGGGCACGACCTGAAACCAAGCGATCTAACCCTGGGCAAGACGAAGCCCCGCATCTGCGGGGTGGAGGTCTGTTACCGGTTCTAGGTTCAATCTGTTCGGGTGACCTGGGGATAGGAGTGAAATGCTAATCGAGCTTGGTTATAGCAGGTTCCTTTCGAAATGGTCCTCAGACCAGTCCGTCTGGAGGCAGACCGTAAGGTAGAGCACTGATTGGGTGATCTGGAGGAGAGATCTTTCAACATCCTGTCAAACTCCGAACGTGCGGTCGCTTACGAAGGACGGAGACGGGGGCGCGGGGGTAAGCTTGCGTCCCGAAAGGGAAACAACCCAGCTCGTGGTTAAGGTCCTTAAATGCAAGCTAAGTGCAAGCAAAGGCGTCTTAGACCAAAAACAGCGAGGAGGTTAGCTTAGAAGCAGCTACCCTCTAAGGAGTGCGTAACAGCTCACTCGCCGAGGCTTAGGGCCCTCAAAATGGACGGGGCTAAGCATGCTACCGATACCACGATGAATTCGCCTTACAGCGAATTATCAAGTAGGAAGGTGTCCTGCGGGATGAGAAGCTCCCCTTTAAGGGGGGGTGGATCCCGCAGGAATAAGAATCCTGCCAGTAGTAATAGCATAGCACGGTGAGAATCCGTGCCGCCTGAAGGGCCAGGGTTCCTCAACAATGCTATTCAGTTGAGGGTTAGTCGATCCTAAAGCGAACCTAATCAGGTAAGCTGAATGGGAAGCTGGTTAATATTCCAGTACCACACGCGTACGTGGTAACACAAGGGCGTCTTCCGACTCTTCGAGGTAGCTTGAGCGCGGCCGTCGCCGCGTCTACGCTGACCGAGGCTGTGGAGTACCGTAATGGTGAGAAGCAGCTTAAGCTGTTAATGGCCGCCGTAGGGCGGTTCAGGCAATCCTTGGAGACCGTGAAAAAGAAGACGCTCGAATCGCGTGTGACCGTACCGAGAACTGACACAGGTGCCCCTAGCTTAGAAGGCTCAGGCGTGTCGAGGAAAACTCTGCTTAGGGAAGTCGGCAAATTAGCCCCGAAGCTTCGGTATAAGGGGTGCCTGCCCTGCGAAGGGTAGGTTGCAATGACTAGGGAGTTCCGACTGTTTAATACAAACATAGGTCTCCGCAAGACCGTAAGGTTGTGTATGGAGGCTGATACCTGCCCAGTGGTGGTATCTCAAACCCGGGTCCAACAGGGCCAAGGACCACTAAACGGCGGGGGTAACTATGACCCTCTTAAGGTAGCGTAATACCTTGCCGCTTAATTGGCGGCTTGCATGAATGGTATAACGAGATCTCCGCTGTCCCAAGCTGAGGCTCGGTGAACCTACAGTTCCGGTGAATAGGCCGGAGACCTCCAGCGGGACGCGAAGACCCCGTGGAGCTTTACAGCAACCTGTTGTTGGGTTACGATTAATGCTGCGCAGCGTAGGTGGGAGACGCTAAGTCATGGCTTTCGGGCCGTGAATAGTCAAAATTGAGACACCACCCAGTGTTGATTGCAATCCTAACTCGCGCAAGCGAGGACATCGGCAGGCGGGCTGTTCGGCTGGGGCGGTACACCGTTGAAAAGGTATCGACGGTATCTAATGGTCAGCTCAGGCGGGACAGAAATCCGCAATAGAGGATAAGACCAAAAGCTGGCTTGATTGGATTTCGAACAACAAGAAATCCAGAGACGAAAGTCTAGTCTAGCGAACCCTGGTACCCCACATGTGGGGGTCCGGGCTGATGGAAAAGCTACCCCGGGGATAACTGAGTGGTGTCGGGCAAGAGTACACAGGCCCCTTTCTTTTAAGAAAAGAAAGGTGCTCTAGCCCCAAAGAAAATGGCCGCACTTCGTGCGGCAGAATTTTCGCTTAAGCGAAAATTCCTTTCTTTTTGGGGTGAAGCACTTTTTCTTTGTTAAAGAAAAAGGGCTCGTACAAATCGACCCCGACGCTTGCTACTTCGCTGTCGGCTCATTCCATCC
>CAZJQY010000155.1:0-3783 GCA_964548095.1 uncultured archaeon | reverse complement strand
ATCGCCTCGCCGGAGTTAACCGCCTGAATACGGCAGATAATAAAACTTCCGGCAAGGTCTCGGTGGCCATCATGACCCGCAACGAGGAGGCCACCATCGAAGAAGTAGTCCGCGCCGTCATGCCCCATGCGGACGAGACCCTGGTGGTCGACGGCCACTCGACCGACGGCACCCGTGAGCTTGCCGCATCGCTCGGGGCCAAGGTTTTTCTGGACGACGGCCACGGCAAGGGTGACGGCATCCGCAAGGCCATCGAGGTGGCCACGGGCGATGTTCTCGTCTTCATTGACGCCGACCTGTCCCACGACCCCGCCGACATCCCGGCGCTCGTGGCCCCCATCCTGGCCGGCGAGTCCGACCTGGTGGTGGGTTCCCGCTGGATGGGCGGCAGCGACGAGCTGTTCGGCGATATGGGCAAGTTTATTCGCAGCACGGGCAGCTCGGTCATCACCCTGTCGATCAATTACCGCTGGCACGCGAAGCTGACCGACAGCCAGAACGGCTTTAGGGCCATCGCTACCAGGGCCGCCAGGGCGATCAGGCTTGAAGAGGAGATCTTTACCATCGAGCAGGAGATGATCATGAAATGCCTCAAGGCGGGCTTCAGGGTTACCGAGGCGCCCACGCACGAGTATCGGCGGGCGGTGGGCGACTCGCAGATCGTTGTCTGGAAGGTCGCCCATAAGTACGTATGGTGCCTGATAAAAAATCTGGTCAAGTAAGCGTTTTGCCTCTTCCTGGTACCGGTCGGGTCTTATGAAGGTCGTTTTAGTCGCCCCCAACTCCAAAGCTCATACCGTGACGCCGCCGCTCGGCATCGGTTACCTGGCGGCGGGCGTCCGGCAACACAGCCACGAGGTTGCCATCCTCGACCTGGCTAAAAAAGGGATGGACGCCAAAAAGGGCATCCGGGAACTGGCGGCGCTGGCTCCCGAGCTCATCGGCATCAGCATCCTCAGCACCGCCTACCTGCCGGCGCGTGAGCTGATTGAAGAAATCAGGCGTGGGCTTCCCGATGTGCCGGTCGTGGTCGGTGGGCCCCATGTGACGGCGCTGCCCGAGGACGCCCTGAAGAATCTCGGCGTAAGCCTGGGGGTCGTCGGGGAGGCCGAACTGGTTTTTCCGGCGCTGGTGGACAGGATCGCGGCAGGCGGGAGCCCCGACGGCGACATGGCGAGTCTCTGCCGCCTGGACGACGGCAAGGTCACCTGCTCGGAGCGCGCCGGCTTCCTTAAGGACCTCGACTCATTGCCCTTCCCCGCCTGGGACCTGATGGACCCGCGCACCTATCCGGATCTGCCCCATCAGCTCCTGCACCGGAAGTTTCCCGTGGGCTCGGTCATGACCAGCCGCGGCTGCCCCTTCGATTGCACCTTCTGCGCTTCGACTACCCTCTGGGGCCGAGGCTGGCGGACACGCTCGCCGGAGAACGTGGTCGACGAGATCGAGATGCTCGTCCGCGACTATGAAGTCAAGGAGATTCATATCGAGGACGACAACTTCACGCTCAAGCGCAGCCATGCGGCCGCGGTTTGCGAGGAGATACTGCGGCGCGGGCTCGATATCGTCTGGTGCACACCCAACGGGGTGCGGATCGATTCGCTCGACGACGAGATGGTGGCGCTGATGAAACGCGCCGGTTGCTACGGGCTTGGCTTCGGCATCGAGTCTGGCAGCCAGAAGGTGCTCGATTGCAACAACAAGAAACTGGACCTTGACAAGGTGGCCGCCAAGGTCGAGATGGTCAAACGGCACGGCATCGAGACCAACGGCTTCTTCATCGTCGGCCTGCCGGGGGAGACGGTGGAGACGATCCGGGAGACGATCCGCTTTTCCCGGAAGGTCCCGTTCGACCGGGCCAACTTCGGGCTGCTGGCGCCGCTTCCCGGTTCGGAGATCTTTCAGAAATACGTGCTGGACAGGCATGAGGGTGAGGAAATCGATTACACTGCCTTCAACTTCTTTACGCCGTTTCCGATGGGCGATCTGACCGCCGGGGAGCTCAACCGTTGGCAGCGGCGCTCGGTGTTCAGCTTTTACGGGCGTCCCCGGCAGCTCTGGAACCTGGTGCGGCACACGCGGCCCGCCCAGGTGGTGGAGGTCTTCAAGGCGCTCATCCATTACAGTACTTAGAAAAATGCAACCAAGCGAGAGTGGGAGAGTGGAGAGTGGAGAGTGGGGACGTACGTCCCCAGTTTAAAGTATGAGAGTCCTGTTCATAAATCCGCCGCCGGTGGACGGCGTCAATGTGGTGCGCGAGGGGCGCTGCATGCAACGCACCGCCACCTGGACGACCGTCTGGGCGCCGGTTTCGCTGGCGACAGCGGCCGCGGTCGCGCGTGAAGCGGGGCTCGAGCCCAGGATCGTCGACGGCATCGTTGAGGATATTGACCAGCCCGGTCTGGCGAAGCTCATCGCCGACTGGCAGCCGGGGCTGGTGGTCATCAACACCGCCACGCCTTCGATCGAGAGTGACCTGGCCCTGGGGTCACTGGTCAAGGAGTCCTGGCCCGGGGCAAAAACTCTCGCCATGGGGGTGCACGTGAGCGCACTTCCCGAGGAGAGCCTCGCCATCGGTGTGGATATCGATATGCTCGTGCGCGGCGAGCCCGAATATACGATCCGGGACGCCGCCCTGGCACTGGCCGCCGGCTCTTCGCTTGCAGGTATCGCCGGGTTGTCATGGCGCGGACAGGATGGCGCCATCCATCACGATGAGAAGCGCCCGTTCCTCATGGATCTGGATGAACTGCCCTTCCCGGCCTGGGACCTGGTCGACACCGGCCGTTACCGGCTTCCCTTCAGCAACAAGCGTTTTTTACTGGTGGCCAGCGCCCGCGGCTGTCCCTACGGCTGCACCTTCTGCGCCAACAAGGTCTATTACGGGGCGCGTCTGCGGAAGCGTTCACCCCGACGGATTGTCGATGAGATTGAGTGGGTGGTGAACCATTTTGGCATCACCGACTTCCTGGTCTGGTCGGAGTCTTTCACCAACGACCAGGAATACGCGATTGAAACGGCCGGAGAAATCATCCGCCGGGGGCTCAAGATCGACTGGGTCAGCAACAGCCGGGTCGGTACCGTTTCCCCCAGACTTCTGCAGACCATCAAACGCGCCGGCTGCTGGATGGTCGGTTTTGGCATCGAGAGCGGCAATCAGGAGGTGCTGGACTCGGTGCGCAAGGGAACCACGCTTGAGCAGGCGGTCAACGCCGTGAAGATGGCCAGGGAGGCGGGCCTGGAGGTGACCGGCCACTGCGTCCTCGGTTTTCCCGGGGAGACCGAGGCGACCATGCAACAGACCATCGATTTCGCCAAACGGCTCAAGCTCGACTATGTGCAGTTCTACTGTGCCGTCGCCTTCCCCGGCTCACCGCTTTATCAACAGTGTCTCGACAGCGGCTGGCTTGATGAGACCGACTGGAAGTTATACGAACAGAATTTTTCGGTGATCAGCACGCCGCGGCTCAGTGCCGCGGCGGTGATGAAGGCGCGGGACCAGGCCTTCCGGCAGTATTATCTGCAGCCGCGGGTGGTCTTCAACACGATCAGGAAGATCCGCACGCCTGGCGACGTTGCCAATTTCGCGCGGATGGTGAAGGACTTTCTTTCCTGGGTCTAACGGCGGGTCGGCGGATTGCAGGCCCGGTGCCGCCGTTATTCCTGGCTGACCGCCGTTATTCCTAACCGGCCGCCGTCATGTCTAACCGGCCGCCGTTGTCACAATACCGGCGAAGATAAGGCAGACACCGAGCAGTTTTCCGATTGAGACCGGCTCCTTGA
>CAZJQY010000154.1:0-3798 GCA_964548095.1 uncultured archaeon | reverse complement strand
CAATCGTCTGCGGCGTTGCGAAGATTATCATGTTCTCACCCCACAACTTACCCCGCTTCGCAATCGAATCCCGCCCAGTAAGCGTCACCATCCTATCAATGGTCGTCACATCCTCAAAGCTCCTGCGGTGCTGCTCAACGAGCGGCCGCGTGGGTGCGAGAAAGAGAATCTTTGAGCCGGGGTGTTCGGTGAGCCTCTGCGCCGCGACCATGACTGCGATGAGCGTCTTCCCCAAACCGGTCGGGAGGACGACGAGCGTGTTCTCCTCTATTGCCCTGGAAAATACGGCCTCCTGATAGGACCTGAGGCTCACGGTGTCCGGCTTTATGAGCGGGTGGCTTACGTGCATTGGCGTATAGATATAAACCCTAAGCAAATAATATAGCATGTTCATCCGCTCGAAGAAAATAACTGAAGGATGGCGCCGCATACTTGAAGTAATCTGGTACCGGGGGGAGGAGTTCACGAGCCAGCGGGGTAAGACCCGGGAAGTGAGGAACCTCCTAGTCAGGGTTTCATCGCCGGACGATGCGAGAATCGAGGGCTTCCCAATGGCCGAGACCGAGCTTAAAAAGTATGCCGACCAACTTCTTTCATCAGAGCGTTCCGGCTTCGACTACACGTATGGAGAGCGGCTGCGCAGCTGGGGCGAGGGTGTTGTGAAGACTCCTGTCGACCAGATTGAGGAAGCCATAAAGCTCCTGAAAAAAGATGCCAGCACCCGCCGCGCCTCCTGCGTCACATGGATTCCGCCGAAGGACTTGAAGACGAGCGAGGTCCCCTGCCTCATCCTCCTCGACTTCAAGGTCCGGGCAGGCGTCCTCGACGCGACCGCAGTATTTCGCTCAAACGACATGTTCGGGGCGTGGCCCGCCAACGTCTACGGCCTGAACAAAGTGAACGAACACGTCGCAGGGAAAATCAAGGCGAAGCCGGGCTCGGTGACAACCCACTCAATAAGCGCCCACATATACGAACACGACTACAAAAACGTGGAGAAAAGGCTTGGCTTACTCTAGTGTTTTAGCCCCGCTTAGGAGTTCCGCAAGCCATTTTTTGTTTGTCAGGGACTGTTTTGTTTCAGCGAGTTTTTCGTTTTCCGGGGGCGAGTCTATAGCGTCGAGTCTGAATATCAGTTTCCCGCTCCACACTCCCTCCATGCGGGCGTTTACTTCCCCGATTTTCTCCCCCGGTTCTGTCACATATTTCCCCTCGACTATGAGTCCCCTATCCGAACCCCTCACTTTAACCAGATGCATGGCATTGAACATAGCCTTAAGACCTAATCGTTCATCATCTGGACGCTCCAAGCAGTCAAGAATCTTCTCATAAGATTCTATCCCCCTCTCAAACACCCTGCTCACACGAGTCCTAACCATCTTACACCCCTAGTAGCTTCCTAAAACCTTGAGGAACGTCGTCTTAGGTTTCACGGACGCTATGACCGCTGAAACTTCCTTCTCGGAGAGCCCTTTGTTTTCGAAGTCCATGAAGAAGAGGTATTCGCCGAGCTTTCTTTTGCTGGGGTGGCTTTCGATTTTCGTGAGGTTGATGTTTTGGTCGGCGAAGGTTTTGAGGATGCTGTAGAGTGCTCCCGCCTCGTCTTTGACTGCGAAGATGACTGAGGTTTTGCTGCCGAAGCTCTTCTTCTTTGCGATGACGATGAATCGGGTCTGGCTGAAGTCGTCTTGGATGTTTTCCGCAAGTATCGTAAGCCCATAGGCTTTAGCGGCGTCTGCGAATCCTATGGCTGCCGCGTTCTCGTAGCGTCCGAGCTCCTTTAAGGCAGCGGCCGTGCTTTTGCTGCTTAATTGCTTGACCTTTGGGTAGTTTGCCTTAAGATACGCGGCGCACTGGGCGAGTGCGTGGGGGTGCGAGAGGATGACGTCGATTTTCTTCGCCTTCGCCTCGGTGATGAGGCACAGACTTATGTCGAGGGTTATCTCGCCGACGATAGCCACGTCATACTCCATGAGGGCTTCGAGGGTCTTGCCGACGCTTCCCTCAAGAGAGTTCTCGACGGCGACAACACCATGCTCGGCCTCCTTGGCCTCCACCTTCTTGAATACGTCGTCCACGCTCTCACAGTAAGTGAGTCTTGCACCTGCAAACACCCTTTTCGCGGCCTGTTCGGTGAACGTTCCGGCCGGGCCGAGGACGGCAACACCCGAGCTTTGACGCTGCGATACTTTCGGGGTCGCTGTCTTCTTCCTCGCCATCTTTCGCTCGTCGCCCCGGCAGTACGTGATGACGTCCCTGAAGATTTTTGTGACGAAGGATTGCTCCAGCTTCGTCTTTTTCGCAAGCCGCGAAATGATGGCCTGCTCCCGCAGGGGGTCGTACATCGCAACGCCTTCGCCTGCCTTAATTTTGCCGATTTCCTTGACCGTCGCCGTGCGCTCCTCGATGAGCGCGAGGAGCGCATCGTCGATTGCGTCAATCCGCTTCCGGTGGGTTTCAAGGGTTTTTCGCATTCTCGTCCCTCTCGCTGAGCTTCTTGCTCCAGATTTCTATGAAGTCTATGTCTCCGCCGCCGATTTTCGTCTTGCGCGCCCTAATCTTCGTAGCAACGGGTAGGTTGATGGCTGAGCCCACGATGATGGCTTCGCCGCGGGAGAGGGCTGGGAGGTCCCGGACGATGTCCTCGGTCACCGTCTCAACTGACTGCCTGATGTACTCCTGGTCCGAGGGGTTCATAATCTTCATAATAATTTGTGTATTACATTGAGATAAAACGTCGCTGTCGAGTTTGCTGGGGCGCTGGCTGACGACGCAGAGGCCGACGCCGAATTTTCTCCCCTCGCGGGCGATCTTCCGGATGATGGCGCGCGATAAGACGGGGTGCTCGTCCATGCTTCTGGGGGCGAAGTTGTGGGCTTCCTCGAGGATGATGAAGGTCGGGACGTCTAGGCGGGCGCCTTCCCCCTCGTCTTTGACAAAACGTTTCCGCGCATCAAATATGTTCCGAAGGATTGCGGCGACGATTGTCTCAGACACCCGCTCGTCGGCCTCGGAGAGGTTTATGACTGAAAGCTGTTTGGGGGCGACGAGCTCGGAAAGCGGGGTTCCGTCGACCGTGAAGACGCCCATCCGCTGGAGGCGGCGGATTCTTCGCATGAGCGCGCCGACGGTTGAGAGGCTCACCTTCTTGGTGACGGAGTGTATGAGCTCGTGGGGGAATACTTCTGCGGCGGGGTTTGCGCTTGAGCCCGTGTTCTTGACGTCGTAGACGAGGCTTACGAGGTTGAGGATGTTCTCGAGGTCGTAGCGGTCGTAGAAGCGGTAGGCGATGCTCAAGATTTCGTCGAGGAGGTCGCGCTGGGTTGCCGTGAGGTCCGGGATGAGGTTAGCGTAGTCCGACGTCGTAAGTGTCGCAACTTCGACGCGGATGTTCTGCCGCCCGTCAACGCCGAAGACTTTCGTCGTGGCCTCTGGCAGCTCGAAGTCCTTGAACTCGCCGTGCGGGTCGAAGACGATGACCGATGCGTTCTTATCGAGGAGCTCCTCAACGAGCACCCCGACGGTGTAGCTTTTTCCAGCCCCAGTCATCGCGAGCACTGCCGCGTGGCGGGAGATGAGTTCGTTTATGGCTATGTGGACTGGGATGCTTTCGCGGGTGGAGAGCGTGCCGACGTGGGCTGCGCGGGAGAGGTCTTGCGCGAGGAGCCTGCGTATCTTCTCGTCTGGGGCGAGCGCGACTTTAGAGCCGGGCAGTATCCCGTAGCGTGGGAGCGAGAGGCCTTCCTCGCTCTCGCAGCCCAAGACCTTCACCGTCGCAATCGGGTACTCGCCCTCGGA
>CAZJQY010000153.1:0-3819 GCA_964548095.1 uncultured archaeon | reverse complement strand
ACAATGTGATGATGATATTTCACTGTCTTCTAAAGAAGACAGATTGCGATGTTTCAAAGTCTTCCAAAGCATCTTTTCTTGTGTTGGAGGCAAGCCAGAGACTTTTTTGGTATCATGGAGAGCTTGCTTCATACGTCAGCTGCGGGAGTTGCCTGCTGAAAGAAGCTTGTATCGGACGTTGTATCGTGGTCTCTCGCATCTTCTGGAATATTCAGAGGATACCACACTTTTATTTTCCCTAGAGTATAGTTAAGTGGGATGTTGTCATGATAGAAGCTGTTTTTCTTTTGATTGGGGTCATAATCTTTGTCGGATTCTTCAGCATGCTCTTTTTCGAGCGGACTAAAATACCGGACGTTCTCATACTAATGTTTGTTGGTTTGGCCTTGGGCTCAGTCTTGAGCGAGCGTCAGGTGAGTTTATTCAGTGAGATGGCGCCGTACGTCGGGGCTCTGGCTTTGATGATGATTTTGTTTGACGGCGGGCTTAACCTGAATTTGGTCAAAGTCATGAAGGAGCTGGGGGAGGCTTCCTTCTTCACGCTCACGGTCTTTATTTTCACGTGCTTTTTTGTGATGAATCTGATGCACTACGCGTTTGGTTGGGGTTTCTTCCAAGGTCTCCTCTTGGGTGCGACTGTCGGGGGTACAAGTTCTGCCATAGTCATTTCGACTGTCTCGAGGATTTCCGTGAGCGAGGCCTCAAAAATTATCCTCGACCTTGAGTCGGCGATAAACGATGCGTTGTGTATTGTCGTTTCTTTGGCGATTATCGAGATGATGTTGTTCAATCAGATTAACGTGAGAGACAGTCTGGGTAGCCTTACGGGGACATTCTCCGTTGCGATAGTGATCGCCTTAGTGTCGAGCGTTCTCTGGATTGGAGTATTGAAGAGGTTTCACGGTAAACCATTCGGCTACCTCCTGACGATTGCGGTCATATTCATCATGTATTCCATCGTCGAGTTCCTCCGGGGTAACGGAGCGATATCCGTTTTTGTGTTCGGGCTTATCTTGGGGAACGTGAGATACCTGTGGGAACTGCTGAGGCTGGACGGCGTGGTCTCCCTTGACGCGACGATAAAGTCCTTTCAGAAGGAGGCTGCGTTCTTCGTGAGAACCTTCTTCTTCGTCTACATCGGGATTATATTCAACATGAGTGCGTTCAACATCAATGTCTTGAACATCTCTCTTGCGGTGCTGGCAGTAATACTCTTGGCGAGGTTTATGTCGGTCAAACTCATCTCCCTGAAAAACAAGTCGCTTAAATGCGATGAAGCAATACTTGCGACCATGCTCCCGAGAGGCCTTGTGGCGGCGGTGCTGGCCTCAGTGCCACTAAGCAGAGGAGTGAGCATCTCCTACTTTTCGGAGATAATTTTTCTGATAATAATCCTCACGAACATAACCGCGACAATAGGGGCCTTCGCCTATGAGAGAAGGAGGATAAGAGCGGTAAAAGCAGCCTCGACCACACTCCAATCACGTTAACCCAACCCTAACGTGAGGGCGACATTTCACATGGTGTAGTGTGGCGTTTTCTTGTTGTGTCCGGGGTAGTATTGTTCTCCGAACTGGGGGGTGGTTGTGTATGTTTGCCGGTACTCACCCCGGCTCTGGTCGTAGACTGCCTGAGACAACACACGCAGCTCTCCCTGGAATTCGCGCGCAAATGAGGCTTCCTCGTCGGGTGAATTAAAGTACACGCCAACATTCACTGCGTCGCGGACCAGGTAATCCGCATAGCATGCCGCACAGGAGACCCCACGGGATGCGAACTTTTTTTCCAGAAGCCTGAGGGCCGCCGTAATGCTTCTGTCATCCATCCTTTTGGTGTCCACGACACCGTCCGCATGCCCCAGATGCTCGACTGCAGAAAAGAGTTTTGCATAATCGGGAACATCCTTCATGCTCACCTCCGTGCACATGTAGTTGGGTGCCGTCTCCGTCGCCTCCTTGGCAAGCCGTTTCCGTCGAAGGGACATAAGCCTACGCCACCTCGATTATTTCCCGGAGTTGCTCAACGGTAAGTGGTCCCTCTCGTATAATTCTCGCAGGCTTAGCCGTCATGTCGACGATGGTGTTCGGCCGCTTGTGGTGGGTTGCGCCCCCGTCCAACACCATATCCACTTCGTTTATGAGAAGCTCGTCTAGGTCGCCCACCCACACCGCCGGCATGCGGCCGGTGAAGTTCGCGGACGTGGAGATGAGGGGTTTTCCCGACAGCTCGACAAGGCGGGAGGCGACCTTATGCCGGTGGCAGGTGAGGCACACCGTCTTCTTGCTCACGTAATCCGGAATCATCTTCGTCTTGCCGACGACGATGTTCACGTCCCCCGGCCAGAAGGCTTTGACGAGCGCTCTGGCTTCGTGGGAGAGGACGCCGTATTTTTCCGCGTCCTCTTTCCGTATCGCAACCTGAAGCGGCTTCCCGGGGTCCCTGCCCTTTATATCGCAGATTCTCTCTACTGCGGCCGCGTTGGTCGCATCGCAGAAGATGCCGTAGACTGAGTCCGTCGGAGCCGCAACGACTCCCCCATCCGCAATGAGCTTGGCGGCCGCCGTGATGTTTTCGTCTGATGCGGGAACCACGCTGGTCATTTCAGGACACCGCCCAAGTTGAGCGCGTTTTGCACTGCAAAACATTGGAAGTCGTTGTTAAAGTATGCGTAGACTGCGTCCACGGAACCGGAAAGCTCCCGTATGCGTTCGGCCCACCAGCGTATGTCGTCGTCTGAGTAACGGTAGGTGTACCAGCCGGTGATGCCGTGGAATCTTACGTAGGCGGTGCGCGAGGTCGTCCGAAGGTTCGTCTGAAGCCCTGGAGCCGATATGATGCAGTAGGATGCGCCGTAACGCTCAAGGAGCCTGAAGACGGATTCCTCGCTCCACCCGTCGTTTCTGAACTCGAAAGCCCATGAGAAGCCGTCAGGCAGAATGCTCAGGAACTCCTCAAGCTTTCTCTCATTCTTTTTCATCGAAGGCGGAAGCTGAAATAGAATCGGACCGAGCTTTCCGCGCAAAAGCTTCGCCCGCTCCATGAACCAGCGCAGGGGCTCCTCGGCGCCGACGAGCTTTCGGGCGTGCGTGATGGCCTTCGGCGCCTTCAGCGAGAATACGAAGTCTTCTGGCGTTCTGTTATACCAGCCTTTCACCATGTTCCCGTAGGGGATGCGGTAGAAGGTGGAGTTCACCTCGACGGTGCCGAAGTGGCGCCCGTAGTAGGAGAGCGCCTCCTTCAAGGGGAGGCCGTCGGGGTAGAATGGGCCGAACCAGTGGCCGTAGCTCCAGCCGGACGTGCCGACGTAAAACTTCATCTCCCAAGGCTTTTTCTCACGTAAGGTACGAGCCCGCCCACTTCGATAAGTTTCAGTAGGAACGGGGGAAGCGGCTTGAATGAGTATTCCCTCTTCTTGGTCTTGTTCACGACCACACCCCGCTCGAAGTCAACGGAGACTAAGTCTCCTTCGTCTGCCTCTACCTCGCACTCGACAAGCGGAAGCCCTATGTTGATGCTGTTCCTGTAAAAGATTCGCGCAAAGGATGCTGCGATGACGCAGGAGATGCCAGCTCCAATCAAGGCGCGAGGAGCGTGCTCCCTGCTTGAGCCGCACCCGAAGTTTGAGTCGGCTATGATTACGTCGCCCGTCTTAACGTTTCCTGCGAAGTCTGGACGGGCTCTCTCGAAGGCGTGACGGGCAAGCTCCTTGGAGTCTCCCGTCACCAGGTACTCTGCGGGGATGATTTGGTCTGTGTCCACGTTCGCGCCGAACCGCCAGGCTTTTCCTTCGACTTTTTTCCTCATCCTCAGATTATAGTA
>CAZJQY010000152.1:0-3840 GCA_964548095.1 uncultured archaeon | reverse complement strand
GAAATGGCTTCGATGGGCAGGTAGTCCTCGATCAAGCGTTTATCGTCTGTCATTCCGGCTCCTGATTGGATGTCGCCTTGTCCATTTCTACGATGATCTTTTCGGCAAGGGACTTAAAATCTGAATATGCATCCTTGACCGCTTGCGCGTGACTACCGATTGCCCCGTCAGCAGTCGTGAGGAAAAAAACCGGTTTCCTTGATTCTTGTGCCATAGGGAACAGACTGCGGTAGTGTTTGAGGGTGGCAAGGCAGTGCGGATCATCCGCCGGCGATGATGCAGGTGAAGAATCATTCAGGACGCTCTCATGATAAATGCCCGGCATTCGGTTTACCCATTTATCGTAGGCTTTAACCGGACGACTAAGGCGAACGCCATGTTGTTGCACCACATAGCCGAGAGGTTTCATCTGTCCTTTGGGGAGGTTGAACTCGGGTTGCTTCCAATTCTCCACACGCTTTTTCCACAGACTCCGCCAGGCACGAAGAGTTGGGCCAAGATTGCGCAACCCTTGCAGAGAAAATAAATCCGCTCCTAGCGGAATCACCACAAAATCGGACGCGATAAGGGCGGAACGATTGATGGCGCCGAGGTTGGGGCCCACATCTACAAGAATAATGTCAGCTTGAACGCGCTTGGCCGCCATCTGAGCTACCTGCCAGAAAGCAGTAAGAATACGGAATGGCCGGTAGAGGCTTTTATCGCCCATGCTTTCCGGCCACATATTTGACAGTGTTTCTTCGAAACCTGCCAGGGCGACATCCCCAGGCACAAGGTGCAGATGTTGAGCCACCTTCTTAAGTACTGGATCTTCAAGGTCTCCAACTTTAGTAAGAGGTTCAATAGCCCTGAAGATGGTTGTTGCCCCCGTTTGTTTCTCCCATAAATCGTCAATCTCATCCTCATCCAGGAAAGCGGCAGTCAGGTTGGCCTGAGCATCCAAGTCAACGGCAACCACTTTCCGCCCCAATTCGGAAAACATCCATGACAGATGATAGACCAGCGATGTCTTTCCGACACCACCTTTGTTATTGAAAAAAGTTAAAACAGGAACACTCATGGTCGCCTCCTGATGGTGGCCAGAATGGTTGTGGGCTCCACAGCGAACTCCGCCGGTGGATTACCGTTCTTTATTAGCGCGGATTGGGCCAGGCGAATGCCTATTCCGAAATGCTGGACGAAGCCGAACACGCGCATTGCCTCCGCCAACAGTGGATTGCGATAGTCTGTGTGAATGCCGTCACCAAAATTCGCCTTGGTAATCGCACCAAATGGGCCGCCGGCGTTCTGTATTTCGATGCGATCGCTAAACCAGTACACGCGCACGGGGGCATTTGTGTTCTCATAGGACCTATGCATAACAGCGTTACGGACCAATTGCTGAATAGCAACCACAGGATAGGGCATCGTCCGTGTTTCCGTCGGTCCCGAGGTGATATCCACGGCGATTCGGTTATGTGCCTCTATTTTTTCATCAATCCGCCGGATAATCTGCGAAACAGGGCCATCAATCAACAACTGGTCCACAATGGGATCAGCGTGATTGGGCCCGTTGATCCTCAGGAATTGAATATATGCGCCCGGCAGCCAATCACGGGGTGATTTGCCCAGAGCAAGAACGCCAACTATTGTGGGAACAGGATCATCCGCCGACGCGATCATCTTGCAGGCTGCAAGCTTCTGCTGATAGGTTCGGTCGTTCTTCTCCAATACATCCGGAGCGACGGCATTGGGCAGATATTCCTGTTCGAAGAGTGTCCTGCTCAACTCCGCAAGGGTACAGGAGGGCAAAGGGTTCGCATCGAAAGGGCGGTCCCCAAACCGCCGCTTTTCATTAAGGATTCGTTCATCCTGCGAGGTGGCGATGCCCCGGCGGGGTCCGGTGCGAATCCAGATGCGCCCCCGATAGCGCACGGGTGGCGCATCCGCAGGGCGCACGGTCACGATCGCCATACTTGCGCCCTTGAGCGTTCGTTTCTCAACCAGGATGGTCGGTGGCGGGAGCATGTTGCCGTCCGTCTTGATATCCGCCAGCGTGCGAAGCAATTCGTCGGTGATTACCAGTCCGGAAGGCGTTCCGTCGTCCTTGGCGCCGACAAATAATACACCCGGCTTACGGTGGTCAGGCAGGTCATTGGCAAACGCGCACACGGCCTGACGGCCGGTGTCCGGAGAATCCCCTTTCCATGACTCCTTGCGTTCCGCCCGGTCGGATTCAAGATCGTTAAGCAAGGTCATCAATTCGGCATCCGAGTAATTCATGTTTATCTCCTAAATCATTCTCTGGATCACAAGTTCTTCCTTATGATGCGCCCTCTTGCTTATGCCGACGGGCTATGTCATCTATGGCAGAGGCGGCTATGTCGTAGAAACAAGCCGAAACTACCGGCTTGGCCGCATGTTCAAGATGTTTGGCGGGGTTCTGGATCATGACCGGCGTGGGGTCGGGGTTGTTCAAGGGGTCCCAAACCACGTACAACCAGAAGGAATCGCCGAGTTGCTGTGCCTTGTACCATTCGTTGGTGGTCAGGCGGATGGGCTGGCCTTTTTTGCGGCCCTTAACCTCAATTCGGCGGACGCCGTATACCGGGTCGCGATAGCCGGTCTGCGGTTCGCAGGGGCCAAGGCTGCGGATGTCAAAACCAATTTTTAAGTGGCCAACCTTTTCTGTCTCCCACCCGCGCCCGGTTTCATGAGCGATAACTACAGCTTCGGCGGCAAGTTCGCTCTGGCGTTTTATATTGGGGTCAAGGTCGTCGCACATTTCAACAGCTATTGGCGTCTCGGCCTGCACAGCAGTAAGCACTACGGCTGTCGCCAGATGGCGTAAGGGGCCGTGGCGTGCAATCTCAAGGCGTTTAAGGCCGTCAAGCCGTTCCTGATGTGTGCGTTGGAGGTCCGTGAGATACTTTTCCGCTTCTTCACGGGCACGCCGGAAATCGTCCGATTGTGCCTCGCGGGCACGCAAGGACATAACGCGGTTCTGCGCGGCATGGATACGGGCAATAAAAGATTTTTCTAAATAATCCCGGCAGACTCCGACAAAGCGCCGGCGCTCCTTCTGGCAGACTTCCCGGCGCTCCTGCTGATAGGTGGATTTTAAAAAATCTGCGGCGGAAGTAGAATCGAATCTGTTAACTATAGGCGGTGGGGATTGGTGGATAGGCAAATCCAATAAAACATCAGCGGGGATAACTGAAAACTTTTCTGACGCGTCCCCGGCGGTTTCTTCGCGAACTGCGACAAGCTCACCGTAAAGGGCCTGCGATATGCCTTTGGTGTTTTGACCCCGGATAGATATTTCAAAGAAGTGCAGGAGATATGGAACTTGGGCGGCAGAGTCAAGGAAAAAGGCGGTAGAACCCGCAAGTGCCGCAAGCCGTTTGTTCAGTTTCTCATCAACAGCAGAGTAAAGCGGGTGGCCAGGCCCAAGGAGAACAGCATCTATATGTTGGTCTTGCTCAAGGCATTCCTTATGGAAAGTGAGCTTCCGATAAGAGGTTTCCGGTTTGCCCATGCGGCGGACTGTGTCAAGCCGCTCAGACCGCAGATCGGCGAGGACGTGCTCTACCCTCCATAGGCCATCCGCACGAGGTTCGACTTTCAAACCGACTTCCTTGGATGCCTTGATAAAGTGATCTTCCACATAGCGTGGCATTAGGCGGCGTTCCTCGGCTTCTACGTTGGCTTTTTGAAAGCCGGAGAAGTCCACATTTGCGCGCGCCAGAGCAATACCGGTGGCCTGCTCGTAGCGCATTAACCGGGATGGGTCCACCTTCTCAATAATGTCGAGGTATTCGTCCAGGCGGCGCGGGTCGTGCGCGGCTTCGCGCAACATTT
>CAZJQY010000151.1:0-3849 GCA_964548095.1 uncultured archaeon | reverse complement strand
AAGAAGAGGCAGGCGAACGCCGTCTCGAGCGTCTCCGGGAGATAGACGGCGCTGATTCTTGACCCAATCACCCACCCGAGGAGTGCGCCGATGACGGCGCCCCCGACGACGTCCTGCATCGTGTGGTATCCGCCCGAGATGCGGGCGTAGATGTAGAAGACGCCGACTGGGGCAAGTATCACCGAGAGCGTCGGGTAGACGAAGTAGGCGAAGACGATGGCGCCAATCGAAATCATGCTGTGGAGGGAGGGGAAGCCGTACTTAAACGTCCGGTACCGGGACTGGTACGGCGTTGGACGCTCAGTCTTGAACGCAAGCTTTAAGTATGCGCCCGCGACCAGCGAGGCCATCAGGAAAAGAAAGCCCATCGAGAAGATGTGCACGAAGTCGAGCCAAGGCCTCGCGGCCACCAGAACGACGGCGACGACGAAGTAGGGGAGCTCAGGGACCTTGTCGGAGAGATAGATAAGACGCTTTGCCTGCATGTTGCGTTGGACTAATTAGATTTTGTCTTCTTGGTCAACGCCACCTTCCGTTGGTTGAATGCATCACTGTACCCGGGGTCGATGTCTAAGGCTCTCGTATAATCATCAATCGCCTTCTCGAGGCGGCTTGAGTGCTCGTGGAGGAGGCCGCGGGCGAAATATGCCTCAGCGAGCTCCCCGTTGAGTTCGATGACCCTGTCCAAGTCAGCCAGCGCCTTGCTGTAGTCCTCCTTTCTCACGTAGGCGAGGCTTCGGTTGAAGTAGGATTCCTTAAGCGTGGGGCGGATGTTCAGCGCCTTCGTGTAGTGCTCGATTGCCTTATCGTACTCCTCGATCGCGAAGTAGTCGTTTGCGAGGTTGTGATACTCGTGCTCTAAACCCAAATCCTCGACGCTTTCCGGTTCCTTCATTTCACCCACCCTCTCCAAGAAAAATCGTTCATTTAATTATTCGGATGAATATTAATAAGTCACTATGATCAAGTTTTACATTCCCGACGGGCACCTTGAAAAGAAGGCGCTTGAGCTGTTCGAGCGTGCCGGATTTAAGGTGCGCATATCAGAGCGCGCTTATAATCCCTCAATCGACGACGAGAGCATCCTGCTTAAGCGGCTGCGCCCGCAGGATGCGCCGTTTCTCCTGGGTGTCGGGAAGGGAGACCTCGGGATTGCGGGCTCAGACATCATACGGGAGTTCGAGCTCGGAAACCCATCTCTTGCCAAAAACGTGGTGAAGCTTCTCGACTTAAAGCTTGGGGGGACGAAGCTTGCCGTTGCCGTGTCTGAGGAAGTGCTGCCGCACGTCAAGTCGATGGCCGACTTCAAGCGTCATGCGCGGAAGGTCGAGCGTGCTGGGGAATCCGTCGTCGTCGCGACAGAGTACCCTGCCATCATCTCGGATTACCTGAAGCGTAAGGGAATCTCAGCCGTCATCAGAAAGCCCGCCGGCAAGACTGAGGCGTGGGTTGTGCCGCCGATTCCCGAGGCGGACTTGGTCGTCGACACCACCGAGACGGGGTCGACGCTTAAGGCGAACCGGTGCCGCGTCCTCGACTACCTCATGGAGAGTTCAGCCTACCTCATCGCAAATCGCAAAAGCATCAGGGACCGGGGGAAGAAGCGGAAAATCGACGAGGTCGTGCACCTCTTCGAGGGCGCCCTCAAATCCAAGGGCAAGGTGAACGTCTACATCAACGTGAACGAGCCGAAGAACCTTCCGAAAGTCGTCGAGGCTCTCAAGGCTTACGTGAAGAAGCCGACGGTCTCCGAGCTTTTGGGCGGCGGCTTCGACGTCTTCGTGGTGATGGACGAGAAGAGCCTGAAATACATCCTCCCCGAGCTCAAGCGGCGGGGGGCGAGCTCGATTGCGATATCCGACACGAGACTCATCCTGGAGTAGCAGCATGGCTTCCCAAGTAGCCTTCGGGGACCTTTCGGTCGACTTCTTCTGGGAGATGGTTAAGGGGCGGCCTCCCATCGACTTCTCCTTCACAATCGAGGGCGTCTACGCTTTCGGAGCCGTCGCATTGGGCGCCGTAGCACTGCTCTTCCTCATCGGCATCGTCTCCAAAACCCTCTACGACCTGCAGAACCTAAAGCTCGCCATCAAGGAGCGGCAGAAGGAGCTAGACGGCGTCAGGAAGTCCATCGACGACGAGAATAAGCGGCTCAAGGAGGCGAGAGCCTTGCAGTTCAAGGAGGAGAAACCGAAGCTTGAGCCAGAGCTTTCGAAGGCGAAGCTCGATGACAGTGAAAGCAGGCGGGAGGAGCTTGCCCGGCTCAAGCACTGGCAGATGCTCGAGAAGGAGTTCAAGGGGGCTTAAGGTGCGTCTACTTCTTCTTGCGTATGTTGCGTAGTTTCTTCCTGCGCTTCTTCAGCTTGTGCGTGCGCATCTTCTGCCGTTTCTTCTTGCGTGATACGCCCATACCTGAAACATTAGCCTGTTCCAGTTTAAATACTTAACGCCACCACGCCCGTTTGTTTTTAAATGCAGATAGCAATTTCCTTTACATGGATGATGCAAAAGCAAGGAAGATGATGGCGCTCGAGCACGTCGGCATCGGCGTGACGGTCACCATCATCGTCGCCGTGGCATTCTACCTCGGCATGAAAGTCGGCCTCAAGGCGTGCATGTAGCGGGCTGGCTCTGATACCCTCAGAGACCGTGGAACGACGTTTCTATTTATTTTCTTGAACGTACATCTTCTCTTCTACCATGGCATCACCCACGAGGCTGCGGAAGGTCGAAGACCTATCGCTTGGGAGAAAGCTCTCGGCCGGAGAGCTTGTCGACGGCTTCGAGCGTGGCGGCGGCTTCACCGCCAAGAAGCTTGCGGTTGGCACGCGCATCCTGACAGATATGCTTACCGACGATTCGTCCGTAAACTTCCTGAGCTTTCCCGCCGCGCTCATTGCGACCGGCACCCGCGGCGTCATCCGAGAGCTCGTCGAGCGGGGCCTCTTCGACGTGGTTGTGACGACGTGCGGGACCCTGGACCATGACCTCGCCCGCGTGTGGAAGAACTACTTCCACGGAAGCTTCTATATGGACGACCGAAAGCTTAGAGAGAAGGGCGTCAACCGACTGGGCAACATCCTCATCCCGGATGAAAGCTACGGCCTGCTGCTCGAGGAGAAGATGCAGCCCATCCTCGCCGACCTCTATGAGGCTGGCATGCGGGAGACTTCAGGCTATGAGCTCATCTGGGAGTTCGGCAAGCGCCTGAAGGATAGGAAGAGCATCCTCTACTGGGCCTACAAGAGGCGGATTCCTGTCATCGTCCCCGGCATCCTGGATGGGGCCTTCGGGAGCCAGCTTTTCTTTTTCAGTCAGGGGCGGGATTTCAGAGTCAACTTGTTCCGGGACCAGCAGCATCTCGCCGACCTCGTCTTCGGCGCGAAGCGTTCTGGGGCGCTTATGGTCGGCGGCGGCATCTCCAAGCACCACACCATCTGGTGGAACCAGTTCAAGGGCGGGCTTGACAGGGTCGTCTATCTCACGTCCGCGTCCGAGTGGGATGGGAGCCTTTCTGGGGCGCGGATTCGGGAGGCGGTTTCGTGGGGGAAGGTGAACGCCCAGGCGAAGTATGTGACGGTGGAGGGTGATGCCACCATCAACCTGCCGCTCATGGTCGCCGCAGCCCTGGAAAAGCTTCGTTGAACAATGTTTAAAGCTTTTATATTTAACTTTCCAACAATTATACGCGGAAAAATGAAACACACTCCCCTTCTCATAACAGCAATGCTGATGGCAGCCCTCATCACGACCGCCTCAGCCCAACCAGTAGCGCCCTCCCTACCGCCCGACATCATCTCGAAGGTGGATTCATGCCTATCCCAACGAGGCACGCCAACCCTCGTCTAC
>CAZJQY010000150.1:1954-3909 GCA_964548095.1 uncultured archaeon | reverse complement strand
CGGGTGGTGAACTCATAACAGTTCCAAAGCGTCCGAAGGAAGGGAATGACAGACTCGCCAAGGCTTTCCTTCCCGAAGCGTCGCGCATTCCAAGGCGCCTGCGAGCACATCTGAAGGCGCACTGCATCCGCTCCGACGGAGTCGAAGAGCTCCCAAGGGTCGAGGATGTTGTTGTTGGATTTGCTCATCTTCTCTCCCTTGTCGTCCAGAAGCAGGCCGCCGACGACACAATTCTTGTAAGCCTCCCTGTCGAAGAGGAGCGTCGAGATTGCAAGGAGCGTGTAAAACCAGCCGCGCGTCTGGTCTGTCGCCTCGCAGATGAAGTCGTAGGGGAAGCTTTCTTTGAACAGTTTCTCGTTTTCGAATGGATAGTGGTACTGCGCGAAGGTTGCCGCACCGGAGTCGTACCAGCAGTCGATGACGTAGTCTACGCGCCGCATCTTTTTGCCGCAACCGCACTTTAATTCAACCGCGTCAACGTAGGGGCGATGTAAGTCCAAGTCTTTCGGGATTTTTTCGGCGGCCTTCTCCATTAACTCCTTTCTCGAGCCGATGCACTCCACGTTCCCGCACTCGCACCGCCAGATTGGGAGAGGCGTCCCCCAGAACCTGTTTCTGGAGAGGCTCCAGTCTTTCACGTTCACGAGCCAGTCCCCGAACCGCCCGTCCTTTATGTGCTCGGGATACCAGCTGATGTTTCGGTTGTTGCGCATGAGGTTGTCTCTGAGTTTGCTCATCGCTATGAACCAGCTCCTCATCGCGTAGTAGAGAAGCGGTGTTCCGCAGCGCCAGCAAAACGGGTACTCGTGCTCATAGGGGAAACGGGCGATGATGGAGCCCCGCTCCTCGAGTATCTCAATAATCTTTGGGTCTGCGTCCTTCGCGAACAAGCCGAAAAGCTCTGGCACATCATTTGTGAATTTCCCACCCTCATCTATTGGGTTTACGAGCGGGAGGTTGTTTTCCACGCCGGCGTTGTAGTCGTCTTCCCCGAAGGCCGGGGCGATGTGGACGATTCCCGTCCCCTCCTCAGTCGTCACGAAGCCGCCTCCGATAATCCGCCACGCAGGTTTAGGAAGCTTGCCGATAAAGTGGTTGAAGAGAGGGACGTACTCGACTCCCAAAAGCTCGCTGCCCTTAAATTCTTCTATAATCTCCGCCTCTGGAAACCTTTTTACGGCAAGCTCTTTCGCTAGCACGAAGTTCTCTCCCCGAAACTTTATTTTCGCGTAGGAGACGTCGGGGTGCACCGCCAACGCGACGTTTGAGAGGAGCGTCCAAGGGGTCGTCGTCCACGCTAGGAAGGAGTAGTCTTTGTCTTTCGCGGGGAAGGACACGATAACGGTCTCCTCTTTCACCGTCTTGTAGCCGAGCGCCACCTCGTGGGTTGAGAGCGGCGTCCCGCAGCGTGGGCAGTAGGGCACGACCTTGTGGCCCTCGTAGAGCAGGCCCTTCTTCCAGACCTCTCTTATCGACCACCACACGCTCTCGATGTAGCCGTTGTCCATGGTGACATAGGGGTCCTTCAAGTCCACCCAGTACGCCAAACGCTCGGTGAGCTTGTCCCACTCTTTTATGTGGCTGAAGACGCTTGCCCGGCATTCTTCGACGAACTTGTCGACGCCGTAGGCAACTATCTCCTTCTTGCTTGCAAGCTTGAGTTTCTTCTCAATCTGCACTTCAACTGGGAGGCCGTGGCAGTCCCAGCCCGCCTTCCTCGGAACAGAATGACCCTGCATATAGCGGAACCTGTTCACCAAGTCCTTGAAGACGCGGACTTCAACGTGGTGCAGCGCCGGAGGCGCGTTCGCCGTAGGCGGCCCCTCAAGGAAGCTGAAGCGCTTCCCCCTCCTCGCTTTGAGCGTTTTTTCGGGGACGCCCTCTTTCTTCCAGTAGTCGAGGATGCGTTCCTCAAGCTCCTTCGGCCTGTATTCGCCGGCAGGTTTAACGGCCAT
>CAZJQY010000150.1:0-1854 GCA_964548095.1 uncultured archaeon | reverse complement strand
ACTTTGGGGTTTGAGGAGGCGACGACGACATTGCATTTTTCACCGGCTTTGTTCACGAGCACGAGAACGCGCACTGGTTTTGATGTAGCCTCGCTTGCAGCCTTCATGAGCGCGGGCACTGGCAAGCCTTCGGTGATTTTCTTGACTGCATCCTTTGTGGCGAATGCAACCTCGAGTTCAGACGCCAGAGTTCCGGCCGAGCCGGCAGCCGTCTTCTCCTTATTTTTCCTGGCTTGCTTCCAGCCTTCGAAGACAGCCTTCGTTGCGTCGACGAGGTCTGAAGGCTTCGGCAAGGTTACTTGCTCTCCCGTCTCCTTCCACTCGGCGACGAAGCGCTGAAGCGTTCCCGGAAGCTTTTCCGGCTGCACGCCGAGTAGTCCAGAAGCCTCCTGCAGGACGGCCTTACTGTAGGAAGCATCCTTTGGTTTCATGGGGAGGACTCTTAGCGCATCCGCGAAAATGCGCTCTTCCGAGCTTGCCTCCTCTTCCGCTGCCTTCCCCGCCTTAAACTCGATTCTGACGACTCCGTCCTGGATTCTAGAGGCCTTAACGACCTTGATGCCCCCGACCTCGCGCGTGTTGTCCAAGTGTGTTCCACCGCACGCTTCAGCGTCTACGCCAGCGATTTCGACGATGCGAAGTTCGGTCCCAGGCACAGCCCCGCCCTGATAAATCCTGAAGCCGTAGCGACGTTCGGCTTCGTCGCGGGAGAGTACCATCTTTTTCACGGGGATGGCCTGCGCAACTATCTTTCCAGCCTCCGCCTCAATACGCACGAGCTCCTCGTCTGAGACCGCCTTATAGTGTGTTACGTCAAGGCGCGCGACGTCCGCGCTCTTGTGGGCTCCGGCCTGCCAGATGTGGGGGCCGAGCACCCGATAGGCTGCGGCGTTTATTATGTGGGTTGCCGTGTGGTGTTGGGTGAGCTGCCTTCTGCGCTCCCGGTCGACGCAGCCGGATACGGTTGCCGCGGCCTTGAACTTTGCGGGGTCCTTGACTTTGTGGAGGATTACTTTCCCCTCCTTCTGGACGTCGAGGACTTCTACGTTGTTGAGGGTTCCTCGGTCCGCCTCCTGTCCGCCGCCTTCAGGGTAGAAGAGAGTTTGGTCGAGGATTACGCAGTCTTTCTCGACTGCGAGGACCTTGGCCTTAAAGCAGGTTTCCGCCATGTCCTCGTAGTAGAGGGTCTTCGAGTCGGGATATTTTCGAGAGAGGAGCGTCCGCTTTTTATTCTCGAGAGCATTCGAGCGTTCGTGCCGTTCTTCGACGAGTGCGTAGAAGTTGTCTGGTATTGAGAGGTCTTTTTTTATCTCGCGTATTGTGTTCGGGTGTATTCCTTGGCTGTCGTATAGTTCCGCAAGCTTTTCTGCGCTTAATTTCTCGTTTTCAGCAATCATCCGCCCTACGACTGCTTTAGCCTTCTTCTTGCCTTCCTCGAACCGGCTTTTCTCGACTGAGATGATGTCCCATAAGGATCCCACATCAGCCAGTTCGGTGTACCATTTGCCGAACTCTTTGATGTGCTCCTCGAACACTTTCGTGATGTCGAATGAGTAGCCGTACTCGTCCATGAGCGTCCAACAGCGCCGCAGGATGTTTCGGAGGTTGTAGCCGCCGCCCACGTTTGAGGGGAGGGCTCCGTCGTGGATGCCAACGAGCAGCGTTCGCGTGTGGTCGCCGATGGCGTAGAGCGCCCGCATGCGGAATACTTCCCTTTTGAGTTCTTCCACATCGGCGCCCGCCTCCCGTGCGACCTGCCGCCACACTTTTCCGGCGTCGTCGATTTCGTCGAAGGAGAGGAGTCCAGCGTAGCGCGCGCATTTGCCCCAAATTTTTTTGTCGGGTTTAACGCCC
>CAZJQY010000149.1:0-3919 GCA_964548095.1 uncultured archaeon | reverse complement strand
CTGAAAATCATACAATTATGTGGGGTAAACAACCCCACAAATCAACGATGAGCCTCATATATTATCTGGGGTAGTAGGGTGATATGGTCAATGCATCTGAATTGATGGTTGATTCCGTCTCTGTCGCACCAGATGAGCCAGTACTGAATACTATAGAACTGATTTTAGGGAAGAATATTAGCAGCGTGATTATAATCGACAATGGAATACTTAAGGGAGTTGCAACCCTTCGAGATTTCATAATGAGGGTGCCGTGGGGGGAGAAAAACCTGAATGAGATTAAAATCAGGGATATTATGACCAAAGATGTTTTGGTTGTCCATCCTGAAGATAAGATAAAGAAAGTATTCAACCTGATTTCCAGCAGGGAAATTCGTGTCGTCCCGGTTGTATCAGAAAACGTTGTCAAAGGGGTTATAGGGCGAAAGGAGATTGCCGAACTATTCGCTGAAAAACTCGGCCACAGATACACGGTGCGTGACCTCATGACCTACAGATACACTTCATACTCCATCCACGCCACCTTGGATGAGGTCATGGATAAGATAATTCACTATAACGAAAAGTCTATTGTGGTATTAAAAGGCAAAGAAGTCATCGGCATCGTAACATTATCCGACATCCTCAGACACATCTACAGACTGAAGAAGATAGACGGCATGTGCCCCGTGAGAGATATTATGACCCCAAACCCGATTACAGCCCAAGAGGATGATAAATGCGACAAAATAGCGAGAATAATGATAGAAAAGCGCATAAGCTCTCTTCCTGTTGTGAAAGGACAACTGGAGGGGTTAATCAGCATCAAATGCTTATTCAAAGTAATGGAATTTTAGATCCCAAAACCGCATACTTTAGTAGTTATTACGATATTACATTCATCTATTCTCTTTCTTTCCATAAACGCTTTTCTTTGAAACTTTTACCGAAAAGTTTCAGCACGAAATCTGTAAGATTTCGTGTCTGTCAGATTTTGCATTGCAAAATCTGCCATCATCAAAAGTTTTGGTCAAGCTTTTTCCAAAAGCTTGAAAAGAACGAAAGGGTTCGCCCGAGCCGGGATTCGAACCCGGGTCTCCGGCTCCGCAGGCCAGGAGGATATCCAGACTACCCCACTCGGGCGTGGTTTCTTCCTTATTTTAAAGCAGGGTTAATATTAAAGTCCTTGAGTTAAAATGCTCGTTGATGTTGCGCGGAAGGAGGGTTTGAGCGAGTCCCGGTTCAGGAAGCTTGTTGCTTCCGGCAGGCTTGTTGCGGTCAGGAATGCGGGACGTGACGTAAGGCCTCTTCTCATCGGTTGGGGCGTCTCGACGAAGGTGAACGCGAACGTGGGGACGTCCACAGACAAAAGCGACTTAGCGTTCGAGCTTGCGAAGGCTTCTGCTGCGGTGTCCGCGGGGGCGGACGCTGTCATGGATTTGAGCGTCGGCGGGGACTTGGATGAGGTGCGGCGCGCAATCCTCAAACACACGCCGGTGCCTGTGGGAACAGTCCCAGTCTATCAGGCTTTTTTCGAGAAGCGCTTCGACATGACGCTTTCGTCCATGCTTTCCGTCATCGAGCGTCAGGCAAAGGACGGCGTTGATTTTATGACGATTCACGCCGGCATCACGCGCGACCTCCTCAACGGCATGAAAAAGCGCGTCATTCCCATCACTAGCCGCGGCGGCGGATTCCTCGCCTCCTGGATGCGCAAGCACGGGATGGAGAATCCGCTGTATGAGGGATTCGACGACGTCCTCGAAGTCCTCAAGGAATACGAGGTCGTGCTCTCGCTCGGCGACGCCCTACGTCCGGGGGCGGTGGCGGACGCCCATGACGCATGCCAGCTGGGGGAGCTTAAAAACCTTGGGCGTCTTACGGAGCGCGCGAGAAAAGCCGGCGTGCAGGTCATCGTCGAGGGGCCGGGGCACATGCCCTTAAATCTCATCGAGAAGGACGTTCGCTTGCAGAAGAAGCTTTGTCACGGCGCCCCCTACTACGTTTTGGGGCCGCTTGTCACCGACGTCGGCGTGGGTCACGACCACGTGACGGGCGCCATCGGAGGGGCCGTCGCCGCTGCCGCAGGCGCTGACTTCCTCTGCTACGTCACGCCGTCCGAGCATCTGGGGCTCCCTGACGTGGAAGACGTCCGGCAGGGAGTCATCGCCTCAAAGATTGCGGGGCATGCGGCAGACATAGTGAAGCTTGGGAGGAGGAGCCGCGACGACGAGATGTCGCGGGCCAGAAGAGCCCTCGACTGGGAAAAAATGTTCTCGTTGGGGCTTGACGGAAGCATCCGCCAGAAGTACGGACACCTTTCCGGGAAGAAGAAATGCTCAATGTGCGGGGAATACTGCGTACTCAAGCTCTCTGAGGAATGAGCGGGTCTGGTGTCTGCCTCCTCGCCTGAAGGCAACTCCTAGTCCTTCTGCAGGGATAACAGGCTCACGCACTCCCCCTCCCAGCAGGTTTCGCTGCACCGCTCCTTGGGGTGTTCGGTGTCGAAGCTGTTTTGGACTACAATGCAGTAGGCGTCTGACCTGCCCGGGTGCTCGCATTTCGGGCTGCGCCTCAAGGCGTAGACGTCGTCGTTGAAGCAGACGAGCGACTCGTTTTTCTGCCCGCAGTCGGCGTTTGTTCTGCAGCGTATGAGCACCGTGGTCGTGGTGGTGGATGTTGTGGTCGTCGACGTCGTAGTGGTTGTTGAGGTTTCCGGCGTGACCGTGGTCGTCGTCTGGGGAACAGTCGTCGTGGTCTCGTATCGCTCGTATTTGTCGCAGACGAGGTTTCCGTTGCCGTCGACGCAGCATTCTCCGTCGATTTTGACTGAAGGCTTCGAGCAGCGTTCCCCACCTATAAGGTAGGCGAGCAAATAAATCGCGAGAGCCAAGACCACAACGGCGGCGAATATCCCCGCAAACGTAATCTGCCTCACCTTCTTCTTTTGTCCGCCAAGTTCCGCAAGGCTTGGCGGCCGAATAATCTCGCCGCACTCAACGCAGACTTTGAATCCGCTTCGAACCGCTTTCCCGCAGCGAGGGCAGACCCTCCCAGTTTCGTCCATTTAACAGCCCACTATTATTGGTAGTCTAATCCGATTAATATACGCGTTTCCTATTCGAAAATCTTCACGTAGCGCCTCATGTACTCGCTGCGAGCCCACTCACTGCTTGAGACCTTGCCCGTGTTAAATACCCGGTCGAAGTTTTCGGTAATCTGCTCTCTCAGCTTCGGGGAGCGCCTGCACGCTTCCCGTATGTGCTCCTTCGCCTCCTCGAGCGTGTCCGCGACCCTGGACAGGAGAATCGGCGCGATGAAGTTGTCCGGGTCACTGTCTTGTGCCATCTTAAGGTAGCGCAGGCTCTCCTTCCTGTCCCCGCTGAGATAGTGCGCGAGCCCCAGATACGCCATCACCAACGCCTCCCGCGGCGGGTCGTCAATCCGCATATCCAAGATTTTCCTCATGCTCTTTACTGCGTCCGCAGGCTTCGATTTCCCGAGGGCGGAAACACCATCCTGAAGGAGCCTGTCCACCTCACCCACCCTCCTCCTCCTCTCAGCCTGAAGGTAGCGGAAACGTTCGCTGTCATTAATGGTTTCTAGAGCGAGCTTCCTGCGCAAAGCCTTCTGGACTATCAAATCATCCTCGTCGCTCCCACGGCGGGGCAACCCACCCAAGAAATCTCTCAAGCCCATTGGGAGAGTATTAGACATCTGCATTCTTTAAGCTTGTTTTTCCAGCAGCGGGGAGCCTAAATGTTTATTGGTATTGAGATTAGGTTCCAGTTTGTTGTGAGTGTCACCTGTGTTGTTGTCGCAAGGAGTTCGCCTGCGATGGTGTACTGGCTTGTGTGGCTGACGTTAGTCCACACGAAGTTTGCGTCTGTGTCGACGCCCGTGCCGTAGACCCAGCTCATGCTGGTTGCGTTAAGTCTCA
>CAZJQY010000148.1:0-3933 GCA_964548095.1 uncultured archaeon | reverse complement strand
CACAATAAACAGAAGGAAATACAACACAGGCTTAATTACGCAAAAAGTCTACTTACTTGATGCAGACGAAGGAGCCGGTGACTGAGGAAATAGACCTCATGGCGTATGCACGCGTTTTGTTTGAGAATAAGGCGACAGTAGTTGGAATTACTCTAACCTTTGTTTTGATTGGCGCACTGCTTACCTTCCTCCTACCGAAGACTTACGAGTCCGAGGCTGTGATACAGCTCGGAATGGTATACGAGAAACCTGTCTACGACGTCGTCGAGTCGAAAAGCATCCTCCAGTCGTCTTCAGTACTCGGGCCGGTGTATTCAAAATATTATGCGGAGGAGAAAGTCAAATATGAAGAATTCAAGCGCAACCTTGAAGTGGAGTTGGTGACGGAGGAGATTAGTTTAAGGCAGCCTTTCGTCGCACCCCAACTTAAACTAAAGTTCAAAGCCGATGATGCAGTCGAAAGCAGAGATACTTTATCGGACATCATAACCTCGTTTTTCAGTTACGGCAACGAGAGGTTTGACGCAATCAAGCACCCTGCACTCCTTGATTATAACGAGACCGTAAGGCTTGCTGAATTAGACTACAACAAGTCGATAGATGGCATAGTTGAGGAGATTGCGCAGAGAAACCTCATAATAGAAGGTCTTGAAGAGGATATAGCGGACATGGAAGCTCAGATAACTTCCCTTGAGTCTGAGGAGTTGTCCACTGAGTCGCTGTCGAAGACGATCCTCTTGAGGAGTATCTTAAACGACCGTGATAGTAGGCGGATTGGTGAGGAGGGGAGGATTATTGCTTTGGAGAGGAGTAAGACGGAGGAGCAGATTAGTTATGAGCAGAAGATGATAAACGCCAAAGTGAAGTTGGATACGCGGTTAGCCGCAGTAAAGGAGTTTAAGGTCGTGAGCAGCCCGCAGGTGCCGGATAGTTACGCTTCCCCGAAGATTTTCTTAAACCTTGCGGCATCACTCCTCGCGGGACTACTCTTCTCCTGTGTTTTGGTAATAGTTAAAAATTAGGACTTTTCCACCAGTCTTCGACTGGTGGCCAAAGTCTGTTGTCAAGAACCATCCGTAGATGTTTTACATGCCACCGGTCTTTGACCGGTGGTTCTTGACACAACCCAAACAAGTAGATGTACTTTTGCTTGATGACAGGTCCATACAGGCGCCTAGATTCTTTTTATCTCCTGGGAGTAATAGTATCATACGATGAAGCTTCCTCACGGTAAAAGCCTCAAACCGGAGAAAATCGAGAACTTTTTCGAGATTTGCCGCCAACTCGACTCCGAGTTCACGGGAGCTCTCCGGCTTAGGGGAATCATCGACCGTAGAGTGTACACCGCAGACCTTCTTGTTGACGTGGGGACGGTGATAGCAGCGTCCCTCCAATTCGTCGACGCAAACGACATGCTCCTGCGAGACGCAGCGCTCGATTACATCAAAAACAACCTTTCTGGGTCGTCCGGGAAGCTGGACGTCTTCGGATTTGACTCGGACGAGATGCGGCGCTCCATCGAGTCGAACCCGAACGCGCTCCTCGAGGAGGAGGTGAAAGTGCGCGACATCGGCGTGAAAATCAAATCAAGCATCGTGAAAAAGGCGCCGGGCGCGGGCTTGTTCGAGAAGATATCCGGCTTTGTCCACAAGCCGAGCATGCAGCGGAAGGGCGAGCGGGTGAAAGAGATGAAAACCCTGCGCGAGGACTTCCGACCCCGTGAAGAGCGGCGTGAGATCGATTTCGGACGGCAGAAGAAAACAGCAGACCGCCCTCCTGAGCCAACAGTCGACCTAAAGAGCCGTCACATCATCCCGCAAGAGCCGACTTCCCCGCTAAAGCCCTGGGGGGAGATTGAGGCTTCCGCCGCCCCTGCCCAAAAAGCCGGCGGAACAGCCTACTCCGAGGACACGATACGGAAGGAGGAGCGGCTCCAGAAAATCAAGGAGTCCCGGCTGAAAAAGATTAGCGATAGGGTCATCCTCGAGAAGGAGGGGAAGAACGTCAAGAAAATCGTTGAGGGCATGAAAGTCAAGACGACGATAGACAAGCTCTACGAGCTGATACTCGATTGTGGCGTGGTTCGCATCAACGACGAACTCTCCAAAAAAATCGGCGTCTCAAAAACCCAGATTGAGGAGTGGGCGATGGTGCTGGAGGAACACAACCTTCTCGAGCTACATTATCCGGCAATTGGAGAACCGGAGATAAGGAAAACGCATGATGCAAGCAGGTGATGAGATTGACTGGTGAAAACAAGCAGCTTTTGGAGGAATACGAGATTTCGTCTGATGGGATACTTACTCCCGTCAAAATCATGATGAAAGACTACAGCAAGGAGTACCACCTCATCCTGCCCGAAGTCGACGTCGCGACGAAAGCCCTGCTCGACGACATCAAGGAGCGTCTCATCGTCCAGACGGACGTCGGCTCAAACAATGTCCTCGACCCGAAGCTCATGGACACCCTGAAAAAGGATTTCATGGATAACGCGAAGACGCTGCTCGACGCCGAACTCCTCGATTTAGACGCATCAGTTCGCGACCACTTCGTCCTCGGCCTCGTCCACGAGCTCTTGGGCCTCGATGAGATAGAGTTCTTCTTAGACGACGAAAGCCTTGAGGAGATTGTCTTAAACTCTGCCTCAGAGCCCGTCCGCGTCTACCACAAGCGGCACGGCTGGCTGAAGACGAACATCCTCCCCGAATCAGAGCTTAAAATACAGAACTACGCCTCCATGATAGGAAGGCGGATTGGCAGGGAGATTACAACACTCAACCCCCTCCTCGACGCCCACCTGCTCTCCAAGGACCGGGCGAACGCAATCCTCACCCCCATCTCCAGCAAAGGGAACACGATAACCATCAGGAAATTCGCGCGAGACCCTTGGACGGCAACGGATTTCATCAACAACAAGACCGTCTCCTCAGAAGTGCTCGCCCTCGTCTGGCTGATGATCCAGTACGAGATGAACATCATCATCTCAGGCGGAACCGGCTCAGGAAAAACCAGCACCCTCAACATCTGCATGCCCTTCATGCCACCCAACCACCGCATCATCTCCATCGAAGACACACGCGAGCTCCAGCTCCCCGAATTCCTCTACTGGTGCCCGCTTACCACCAGAGAGCCGAACCCCGAAGGAAAAGGGGAGGTCTCCATGCTGAACCTGCTTATCAACTCGCTTAGGATGCGCCCTGACAGAATCGTCATGGGGGAGGTCAGGAAGCAGATGGAAGCCGAAGTCTTGTTCGAGGCAATGCACACGGGGCACTCGGTCTACTGCACCATCCACGCGGACACGTGCGACCAGACCATCACGCGCCTCACCAACCCGCCAATTGCCATCCCCCACAGCATGATCGACGCCGTCCACCTGAACGTGGTGATGTTCCGCGACCGGCGCAGAAACATCCGCCGAGTCTTTGAGGTCGGAGAATTCATCCAAGACCGCTGGCACATGGATGAGGGGAAGATGTTCTTCAAGTCGAACATCATCTACAAATGGGACCCGAGGACAGACCAGATTAAGTCCTCCATGATGCCCGTACGACTCTTCGACGAACTAGAACGGCACACCGGCTTAAACCGCAACGAAATGGGGGCTGAGCTCGACATGAAAAAGATGATTCTCGACTGGATGGTCGAACACAAAATACGGAAGGTGGGCGAAGTCGGAAAAATCATGAACCGCTACTACATGGACACGGATACAGTCACCGAGCACGTCAAGAAGAACGGCGACCCGAAACGGCTGCTCGACTAGCGGACACAAAACGAGCCGTGTTTTCGCAAGTATTATTAAACCTTTATGGATAAATCGTATTTAAGTGGACTGCATTGTGGTTAGGTTTGACGAAACTACCGAGAGGTTGGAGCCTGAGTTTGACAGTTGCTTCGCTATTTTGTTCTGAAATTGGAGTTTGACAGTTT
>CAZJQY010000147.1:0-3962 GCA_964548095.1 uncultured archaeon | reverse complement strand
ACCAGCCAAACTATACTTTAAACACTAACTGTCACCCATCACATGAGTTAGCACACAAAGCTGAATGAGGGAGAGCCTATTTTAACCTGCACGTGAATATCCCATCAACATGAATTACCCGGACTTTCGGGCGAAGACGGTTGTTACGGTAGGTGAGGGCAAGGAGCGTTGGGTTGAGATTGGGGTCGCCTTCAAGAACAGGGAGACGATTTCCGTGAAGCTTGATGCGTTGCCGGTGAACGGTAAAATCGTCCTCGTGCCGATAAAAGAGGATGCGTCGGACTGAAGTGCGGGCTGAAACTTCCGCCGTCGTTCGCCTTGAAGCAAGGGCTCTGCGAGCGTATTTATACTCGTAAATAATATATCTTTGTTTTAAATTGCGTGATGTGAAATGACGAAAAAATATGTGTACCTTTTTGAGGAATTCAGGGCAACAGAAAAATCTCTCTACCTTTTAGGAAACAAGGGAGCTCAGCTCTCTGAGATGACGGCGATTGGTCTTCCCGTCCCGCCGGGTTTTACCGTGACGACCGAAGCCTGCCGTGAGTTTCTTGCCAAAGGCGGGAGGATGCCCGAAGGCCTGATGGAGCAAATCAGGAAGAAGCTCGCGCTCGTCGAGAAGAAGCTCGGAAAAAAATTCGGCGACGCGGAAAACCCCCTCCTCTTCTCGGTGCGCTCAGGCTCATACGTCTCGATGCCGGGGATGATGGACACCGTCCTAAACCTCGGCCTAAATGATGCGTCCGTTGCCGGCTTCGCGAAGAAGACGGGAAGCGAGCGCGGCGCGTGGGACAGCTACAGAAGGCTCGTGAACATGTTCGGCGACGTCGTCATGGGCGTTGCTCACGCAAAGTTCGAGGAGCAGCTTGAAGAAGTCAAGAAGTCTAAGGGTGTGCGGCTCGACACCGAGCTTTCCACCCGGGACTTAAAGGAGGTCGTGCGCCGCTACAAGCAGGTCGTAGCGTCCGAGACCGGCAAGGAGTTCCCTCAGGACCCGTGGGTTCAGCTTGAGATGGCGACGAAGGCGGTCTTCAGCTCTTGGAACACGAAGCGCGCCATAGACTACCGCCGCATCCACAAGTTCAAGGACGACGCAGGTACTGCAGCGAACATCCAGTCGATGGTGTTTGGGAACATGGGAGACGACTGCGGGACGGGCGTCGGCTTCACCCGAAACCCCGCGACCGGAGTGAAAGAGCACTACGGGGAATACCTCGTGAACGCCCAAGGCGAGGACGTCGTCGCGGGAATAAGGACTCCAAAATCAATCGACGAGATGAAGCACGACCTACCGGCAGCATACAAGGAGCTCGTGAAACTCTACGACCTCCTCGAGAAGCACTACCGGGACATGCAGGACTTCGAGTTCACCGTCGAGCGCACCAAACTCTACGTCCTGCAGACGAGGGCGGGCAAGCGCACGGCGCAGTCGGCCGTGAAAATTGCCGTCGACATGGTGGCGGACGGCCTCATCACTAAAAAAGAGGCAATCATGCGCGTCAAACCCGAGCAGCTCGACCAGCTCCTCCACAAGCAGATTAACGTCGAGGCGAAGCTTAAGGTCATCGCGAAGGGGCTTCCCGCCTCTCCCGGTGCCGCAGTCGGCAAAGTCGTCTTTAATGCAGACGACGCCGAGCGCATGGCTGGCGAAGGCGAGAAAGTCATTCTGGTGCGCACTGAGACGAGTCCCGAGGACATCCACGGGATGGCGGTCGCCCAAGGCATCCTCACGGCGCGCGGGGGCATGACCTCGCACGCGGCGGTCGTCGCCCGCGGCATGGGCAAATGCTGCGTCTCAGGATGCGATAAGATAAACGTCAGCGAGAAGGACAAGAAGATGGTCGTCGGAGAACACGTCATAAGAGAGGGCGACATAATCGCCTTGAACGGTTCGACAGGCGAAGTCATCCTAGGCGAAGTCGACCTTATCGAGCCGAAGATGGCGGGCGAGTTCGCGACCCTTATGAAGTGGGCCGACGAGACGAGGACGCTTGGCGTCCGCACGAACGCTGACACGCCACACGACGCAAAAGTCGCAAGAGGCTTCGGCGCCGAAGGAATCGGCCTCTGCCGGACCGAGCACATGTTCTTCGAAGGCGACAGAATCAAGGCCGTCCGCGAGATGATACTCTCAAAAGACGAGAAAGGACGAAGGAAGGCCCTTGAAAAGCTCCTGCCCATGCAGAAAGGAGACTTCATCGGCATCTTCGAGGCCATGGAAAACCTGCCAGTCACCATCCGCCTCCTAGACCCCCCGCTCCACGAGTTCCTCCCCACCGAAGAAAAAGACATCAAAGAACTCGCCGGAGAGCTAGGCGTCTCCGTCGAGGACCTAAAAAGCAAAGTCAAGTCCCTGCACGAGCTAAACCCCATGCTCGGCCACCGCGGCTGCAGGCTCACCATAACGTACCCCGAGATTGCGGAAATGCAGGCTCGCGCGATCATCGAAGCCGCGTGCGAGCTCAAAGAGAAGGGGAAAGACGTGAGACCTGAAATCATGATACCTCTCGTCGGCCACGTGAACGAGCTTAAGGTTTCGAAGGAGAAGGTCGTCGCAGTCGCCGAGAAGGTGATGGACGAGATGGGCGTTAAAGTCAAGTACAAGGTCGGCACCATGATAGAAGTTCCGCGGGCTGCCATCACCGCCGACGAAATCGCGGCGGAGGCCGAATTCTTCAGCTTCGGGACAAACGACTTGACACAGATGACGTTCGGCTTCAGCCGAGACGACGCAGGCAAATTCCTCCCCGAATACGTTGAGAAGAAGATTCTACCATCCGACCCCTTCCAGACCATCGACGTCGGAGGAGTCGGAAAGCTCGTTGAAATGGCGGTGAAACTCGGCAGGAAGACCCGCAAGGACCTGAAAATCGGCATCTGCGGAGAGCACGGAGGCGAGCCCGCATCAGTCGCCTTCTGCCACAAAACAGGACTCAACTACGTCTCCTGCAGCCCATACCGCGTCCCCATCGCACGACTCGCGGCAGCGCAAGCGAAGCTCCGCGAAGGCAAGAAATCCAAAGACGCGGTCGAGTAACGTAATCCATCGCCCACCAGCCGTCGGACGAGGGGAAGAAAGTCCTACTCACCGACAATCGCATGAACATATCGCATTAACCGAAGTCGCCGAAGGCGATTTGGACGGAGCGAAGTGCAACCGAGCGTAGTCGGTTAATGCGTGTTATACGCTTCCGTTAGGAACGAGCCCGAGTGCAACGTTCAGCCGAAGGCTGATGGGCGAAGAGGTTTTGTAGGTTTTCCGCAGTAAAAGTTATTATATGTAATCCAATATACACTGTGAATTATTTTCCCGCATTACCCAACATCCACCCCAACAATCAGTTCTATGATTGCATATAAAACATTTTTTATCTTCTTCAATTATCCTCCTGTTTCTATATCTTCTGAAACCCTTTTTCCATATCTCCTCAAATGTTTCAGTTTGGATACGACCTTCCCTATAAAAATCAGTATCTGGTTGATCTGGGCAGCCTCTTACATGACCGTCAACTCCAATGCAACAAGATAAAATTCCGACAGGGCACATTTTAGGAGTCCTTCTTATTTTTTTATCAAACTTACCCAGATATGGGAAATTTTCTCCGATTTCAATATTAATCTCCTTCTTTGAATCAATTATAAAATTTATCAGTCGGTTAAACTGTTCTTTTGATAAGAATAATGAGGGGTTATTTTTTGCTTTCCCTACAGGCATTACGGTTCCAATGTTCCATAAATCTATGTCCAATGAAATCAGTATACCTCTCAGTTGAGCCAAGCTATTTATGTTCTGAGGCATGACTGTTGTTGCCACACTTATTTTAGAATCTAAACGACCTTTGAGCAATTTTATTGCGTTAACAGCTTTACCAAAACTTTCAGGATTCTTTCTGATGGAGTTATGAATATCTTTTGTGCCGTCAATACTAACCTGAATCAAAGAAACATTTGCTTTCGAAATC
>CAZJQY010000146.1:0-3971 GCA_964548095.1 uncultured archaeon | reverse complement strand
TTTGCCATTATCGGTTCATTCGCCATGGCCGGGTTCCTGCATGCTTCCAACCCCCGCGTAAGGAAGCAGAGTGGTTTCACTGGCGCCTGGCAATCATTGAACACCAGCTTCATGATGCTTATCCCCTTCACGGTGCTGGCCCTGGTCGCCGAGCTCGCCCTGGGCTGGAACGCAGTGCAGGTTTTTACTTCCGCCGGCATCATGACCGCCGGCGCGACTGTCGGTGTGGAAATATCTAAACTTGGCAAGGGCGGCTTTATCGCTGGTTTGCTGCCGTCGGGCGCGGGCTTCTTCCTGTTAGTAACGTGGATGGGCCTCAGCATCCTGGCCCGGGTGCTCCTTGTCTGATGGTATTGACATGCCCCCTGCTCGGGGCGTCCCTGCACCGGGGGGACCTGTGCCCGGTGGGCCTGATCCCGGGAGCCAGGTTCCCTGGAAATTGATCGTCCTGGTAGCGATTGCCGGCCTGGTTCTGTCGGCTGGCGCCATCGCCGCGCTTGTCTTGACATCAGGGAACGGTGACGGTTCTTCCGTAGCGGCTTCGACCGTGGCTTCATCCACAAACAGTTCCACGAAAAAGGCATCAACCAGCAAGACCACAACCGCCGCCCAGACTACCAGTACCTCGGATGAGGGCGCGACGCGCGAGTTCCTCACCGCAATGGACGGCCTGATTGCCGATAACGCGCGTCTTGAACAGCTGGGTATATCGTACGCAAACCAGGTAAACAGCGGCGGCGCGGCGGCGGTCACCGACACCATGCTGATAAATATCGGCGATCTGCGGATGCAGTTCCTGGACGCCCGCGAGCGAGCCAAAGCACTAAAGACGCCGCCCGCCTTCAGCCAGGTCACGGTCGACTTTCTGCAGTTGAACGTTTATAACACGCAGCGGTGCGATTCCCTTTACAAAGCTTCCGTAGACTGGCGCAACGGCCAGTCCACCCAGGCTGATTTCGCGGAAGGCCAAAAAGTTAAGGCAGCATACGAGGCCCTGTATCCCAAATTTGAAAAGGAATACGCGGCAGCCAGGGCGGCATCGTGATGAGGCGGCTGCTGACGGTGCGGAGACAGTACAAATGAGTGCTTGCCTGAAAACAAGATTGAAGCGTCTTTTGCGCATGTCGGCGGCGATGACTTTGATGCTCATGATCGGCTTCCCCTGGGCCGCAAACGCTCAGGAAGAGAAGCCGCTCCAGGAACCTTTTACCATACAATTTGAGAAACCGGCTGATTACCCTGATTGCAGATACTTCCCGATAACTTTTGTCGAACTGTTTGAGAAAATGCCTCTGACAATAAGCCAGGGGACATTTTCTGGCTCAGCCACCGGTATCATTAAATACGATAAGTCCCCGTATAGCGATGTCGGATGTAAGGCGGGCCAAAATAAAACTCTTACAGGTAATAATTATCAGCAGACCTTTCAGATTTCAGGTACATACGAAAACGGTATCCTCGAAGGAAACTGGAGCCTGGAAGTCAACATCATCGAATATCCTGCAATTCCAGGTGATGAGGTTGAACATGTTCGGAGTAAAATGAGAGCCAACGGTTCACTCAGATCAGAAAAGCCCATCACCGGCGATGAAGCCTCTGTTACGTTCAAAGGCACTTACTTGCATGGATATGACGACTGGCTTAACGGAGAAAAGCTGAAAACCGTTCCATTAAATGACGTACCCATCGAAGAAACTCTGAAGCTGAAGGTTATTACGGATGAGACGCAGCAATCCGGTGCAGTTGAAGGCAGCAGCGAGGATGGTGGCGGAGACAGTGGCGACCCGGCGCCCGGCCTCGGCTCCATTGGTGACATCCCGGGGCCAGGCAGCCTGCTGGAGGCTGCCGCCGGACTGCTGTTCCCCGGAATAATAGGTATCATCGGCGGATTGCTGATCGGTGGTAGCGGGGCCGGGCTGGCTGAACCCCCGATAGACGAACCGCCCGAGATGGAGCCGGACGAGGAGGGCGAGGTCGGTATTGTGCTGAATCCGGCCACCGAGCACGCGAAAAAAATTATAGACATGTTTGAAAAGCGCCATCAGGAACCGCATCTGAAGGATTTGATCGACGAGGCACGCGACAGGGCCTTCGGCCCCGACGGCAACCTGATCCCCGAGAAATGGGAAAAGTATGAGGAAGTTATTCGCGAAGTGATCCGTGGTCACGCAGGCGCCCCCGGCTCGACATCAGTGGTGCGGGAATCGCTGGACGGCGCGGCCAGGACACTTGTGGATATCGGGCCACAGATAGTCGAAGGGACCGGCAGTTTCCTGTCGGGTATCGGTAATATGCTTACCGGCGTCAAGGATGGATTCGCCGGCATCGGCAAGGGCCTGATGAACCCCGGTGATTTCAAGCGGGGGCTTGATGACGCGACCAGGCAGTGGATGGACAAGAACCTGGCCGCAGAAGGTATGGCTTTCAAGGAAGCCGTCAGGAACGACGACATCCTGGGGGCTCTGAGTGTAATGGCCAGCTCTTCCCTGAAGGCGTCAGGCGCTTTTCTGAATGAATCCTGGGAAAAGACCAAGGCGATCGGCAAGGAGCTTCTGCCAGTCGATGAGTTGGCGTCCCTGTTCGATAAAAACGCCAGCCTTGAGGAGAAACTATGGGCGTTTCCGGCGGCTGTCTCAAAGTTGGCCGGTCTGCTGGTTGGCACCGAGGCCGGCGCCACCCGGGTTCCGGGACTCGGCAGCAAGACTTTAATCCCTTCTGCCAGTGCCGCAACAGCCAGAGCGGCAGAGGCCGCGGTACAGGCCGGTGAGGAAGCAGCCCTGACGGAATCGCGCCAGGCTGCGCTTGACGCCGCGGCCGATAAGGCTGTCGGCAGCAAGGGAGCCGCAAAGGCGGCAGCCAGGGACAACGTGCATAAAGCGGCCGCTATCAGGCAGATGGAGACATCCGCCAAGGCTACCCGGAAAGTCGAGGAGCTGGTGGAAGATGCGGTGAAAGAAAAACCGCGGAACTTCCAGCAGGCCCAGCGGATAGTCAACCAGAACCCGGCGCTACAATCGGCAATCGACGATGCCATCAGGGCCAATGGCGAAAGTACGGCCCTGGCAGAACTGCGGCGGTCCGGCGTCATGAGTGAGGACGCCCATACGCTGATCACCGCGCGCAAGATACAGCTCCAGGACCAGGCGATGAACAACACCTTCAAGCGTCTGATCGCCGAGGAGGCTGAGGCCCGGCTGGCGGTAGGAGAGAACGTACCCGCCCGTTTCCAGACCTTTAATGCGACCCAGGGAAGCCGCAGTACAATTTCGGGATCCAACGTGCTCGCCGATCTGGACCAGACCGGCATGGGGCTCAACCACATCTCCAAGGAGCGTATTGAGCAGGTGCTCCAGGAGGAGTCCGCCAAGGTGGGTGGCGGCATGACGAGGGAGACTCTCGACATGAACGTCTACCGGCCCGGCGCCGGGCTCAGCGATGCCGGCGGCGCGGCGGCCAATCCCCAGGCGGCCCTTGAGAACATCGGTCAGACTACCGGAACATCCGGTTATCACCAGGTTACGGTAACCAATGACGGCCGGGTTCTCGTGGGCGACCACGTCAGCGCTCCGGGCCGCGAAGGTGTAATGGCCGGGCGGCGCTCGATGGTCGAGGCCGGGCTGGCGCCCGAGGGCGTCGACCCGACGGAATACATCTGGGAAGGTCACCAGGGTACTCCGACCCAGCTGACCGCCGCCCAGCGGGCGGAGGCGCTGCCGGTGCAGCTTAACGGCATCAGGCACGCTTTCGAGAAAGGCGAGATGAACCAGATGGTCAAGTATGCCAACCGCGCCAACGCCTGCGACTTTCCGCTCGATCCGGCGACGCGCGACCTGGTCAAACGTGTCGCCGGCCAGAAGGATCCATTTAAGGCTCTTGAGATTCTGAAAGCGGGCGGCATATCCAACCCTCAGCAACTAATGGACCGCCTCGGGGTTCCGGGGCACTGGAAAGGACTGGCGACATGTCAACCA
>CAZJQY010000145.1:0-4005 GCA_964548095.1 uncultured archaeon | reverse complement strand
ACTTTATCCAGTTTCCTTCTCGCGAGCCCGACTGCTTTCTCTGAGATATCCAGCCCCCAGACTACATTGCCCATCCTCTTTATTTCCAAGCCGAGCGTCCCTGTCCCGCAGCCGACGTCAAGAATTCTGTGACCTGAACCAACGTGCCTTAGGACCCCCTCGTTTATGTCTTCGTAGATTTTATCTTCCATCTAATACCTTTCCTTCGTCTTTTATTTTTATTGGGGTGTGTTTATTAGCCACTTCCATATTGGCGTTATTGTGACTGTCTTGTCTTTTATTTTTCTTTCCCCCTCTTGGTCGCCTGTTATGATGATGCCTTCCTCGAGTTTGTGCGTCTCCAGTGCTTCAATCAGGCCGTTTACTTCCCGATCCTCGTTTTCTTCATGGAGACTGTGAGTTACCTGTATTGCGGACACTATCGTGTTTTTCTTCTGGATTAGAAAGTCGCATTCATGCTTGTTTCGGTGGTAGTATATTTTCTCCCCCCTACGTCTCAGTTCCAAGTAGACTAAGTTCTCCATCAGTTTGCCTGCGTCTTCCGCGAATTTGAAGCTGACGGCATTCAGGAGTCCGTTGTCTATGCAGTAGACCTTCTTTATCGAGCCAAGCTGTTTTGCCAGGGAGTAGTCGTATCTAAGGTTTTGGAAGAACAGGTATGCGTCCTCGAAGTGGGATATGTAGTCTATGACTGTGTTTTTGCTTGTGCTTAAACCCAGCGACTTCAGTTTGTTTGAGAGTTTGTTGTAGGATATTTCTCTGGACGTTGACTCAAAGAGCAGGTTTGCGAGAAGCCGCAGCTTCTTCACTTCCTTTATGTTGTGTCTTTCAACCACGTCCTTGAATATCACCGACTCGTAGTAACTCTGAAGTACTGTCTCCTTCGGCAGTTGGTCTGATAATACGACCGCAGGGTATCCTCCGTTAATCAGGAATTCATTGTAGTTTTTCTTTACTTCGATTTTCTCCCTGCTTTGGGTTAACGTTTTTAGGTTGTAACGAACACCCTTCCACGCCAGATACTCTCTGAAACTTAAGGGGAACACTTCATAGTTTATGACTCTGCCACGCAGTTTAGTGGAAACCTCCCGGCTCAAAAGCTTTGAGGAAGACCCTGTGAGGGCTAGTTTCACATTCTTCTGGGTGTCATAAACCCGCCTAACCCACGCATCCCAGTCCCTCACATTCTGTATCTCGTCAAAAAACAGGTAAAGACTTCGCTTCCTGTCGACTTCTGAGAGCTCATAGAATGTTTCCACCAGAAGTTCCAAGTCATCAGCCTCAGCCCCCAAGAGCTTCTCATCCTCAAAATTGACGTAGAGGATATTATCTTTGGGTATGCCGTCCTTAAGGAGCGAGTCCATGACTTGGAAGCACAAGTACGTCTTCCCGGCTCGCCTAGGGCCTGTTATCGTGACTATGAAGTCTGTGTTTGGGTTTACCTCTGTGTTTCTGGGCAGAAACTTGGGTGTCTCGAATTCCTTCCACTGGACGATGACCTTCTTGTAGTCCATTTGTAAACCAGACTGAACACATTATGTTATATATGTATAGTATACTGAACATTTATATTTAAATCACATACTCCACCATGACGGGCGGAGTACGCGAGCGAAAGCACTAGCTTTCGCTGCGTGCAGAGTAAGCGAAGCTTACTCTCGCATGACTTACAAACTCGGCAAAGATGTTCGGCATTCATCTGCGACTTCAAAGTTTTAGTATTCTGCCAACTTGTAATAGCAGTTTCGGAACCGACAACAAGCATTGCTGGAAAAACACAACTTGCGCTGTCAAATAATCCTCTCACACACTTTCTCCGGCTCGTCCAGGTGTTCGAGCACGTCTGCGTAGACGATTACGTCGAATTTCTCGCCTTTGATTGGCAGGTTGTCTAAGTCTGAGACATCGCACAGGAAGACTCTGTCTAGCTTTCTCTCGGCCAACTCGACGCTTTTTTTGGATGCGTCCAGCCCCCAGACCTCGTTTACTTTATTTTTTAGTTCAAGGCCGATCGTCCCCGTTCCGCAGCCGACGTCAAGAATTTTCTGCCAGCCTCCAACATGCCTTAAGACACCCTCATTCACGTCCTCGTAGACTTTATCTTCCATACCCGTCTTTATTCTGCCTCGTTTATTTTAGAGATTAGTTTGCTTAGTATTTTGTTTAAGTTTTGTGTGTAGGCTGGGAATCCTGCGTCCAATGGTTTTATGGCGAGGCGTTCTTCCTCACCGAGCCTGAAGGATGGGGCAACGGTTTTCTTTTCCAGTAGGTTTTGCCTGTATTTCTCGTATTTGAGCATGAATTGGGTTTTGTCTATTATTTGGTTTTCGATGTCTTCGGGTTTGACGTGTGCGTGTTTTTGTATCAGGTAGATGTCTATGAAGTCTCTGGCTTTCGTTCCTTTTCGGGTGAGGATGGCGCGGACTTTTTCGGCGAGAATTTCCCGTATGTCGTATGCTTTGAGTTTGGGCGGGTGTATGAGTTCTTCGGCGGCGTCCGGGTACAGGTATTTGAACTCCTTGATGTCTATGGCGCCGAGGTTGTTTTTCGCCTCCAATGTCTTGAAGGGGTACTTGAATTTTTCGACGTAGTTGACTTGAATCTTGACAAATTTTCTTGCTTTCAGTACGACGGACTCGTACCATAGTTTGAAGGTGGTGAATTTGTTGCTTCCGCCAAATTCCATGTACTCTCTGTCTTTCTTGTCAGCCCTGAATTCCAGCCCCAACTTAGCGGATATGCCTTCAAGTTTTTTGGCTAAAACATCTATTTCTTCTGATAATTGCTTTCGAATCTGCTTTTCGGATTTTCCTTCAAACTCCTCTTGTCTGGCGTAGCTGAAGTCTAAGTCTTCGCTGAACCGGTAGTATCCGAGGTAGCATTTTATCAGGCAGGTACCGCCCTTGAAGACGTAATGCGTCCTGAAGTGTTCGTCAGCCGAAAGCTCCTTCAAGAGCATGTGTAGGCGCATATCCTTTTCCACAAGTACCGTCTCTTTGACACTTGTTTTTCCAGCCAGGTAATCCACCAGCTCTTTCGTTATTTCCACTTCATGCCGTCCAGGAATTTTTTCACTGACTTAGGGTATTTTCTCGCGTATGAGTCGAGCTTGTCTTTAGAACAGTGTTCTAGTATGTCTGAGACTCTGCCTTCGACTTCCGACTCGGTTAAACCATTGTATCTGCTCAGGTATACCATGTCCAATACCGTCTTTTCAGGGTCTGAGTGGTTTAGTTTGTCTTTAACTACTCCAAAGCCGAAGAGCTTCTTTGAAATCTTTGTGAACTTGACTTTATATCCGAGTATCTCAAAGGGCTTGGGCCTGCCGATGGAATCAGAGATCACGAACGTCGTTGTGAAGTACTCGTGAGTGAGATTGTTCAAGGAGGCTGCGGTCTCAAGCCCGAAATACCAGTTTCCGACTTTCTTTAGGGTTAACGCCTCCTTTATCGCCTCCAGATAATTCACATCAAGTTTGCCGAGCTTTCGCTCCTCAACGGTCTTGACATAGAATACTCCGCGCATAATCCGCAGAATGTATTTGTTCGCGTTCAAGTACCCTACGGCGGAAAGATACCTTAAGCCCACATCCTCGGACCATACTTTAAGCTCCTCCCGCGATACGTATTTTCCGCCTGAGCGCTCGACCTTCTTGACCAATAAACTGTAACTCATTTTAAATCATAAATACATATAAATTATACATATATGATTTAAAATATAGAAATATAAACCTGTTTATTACCAGTGAACACTTTTGTTCACTGCCAATGAACACATGTGATTAAGAGAAGTTCCGATCGAAGCGAACCCCATAGGGGGGAGAGAGAACCCTTAATCGCCGTTATACAATGTGAGCGTAAGCGAACCCGATGAGGCGAAGGAGAGGATTGTGCCCGCCGAGCATATTGGTTACTTTATTACAAAGTCGGTAGAATACTGTGACTTTCAAGTCGCAGATGAATGCCGAACATCTTTGCCGAGTTTGTAAGTCATGCGAGAGTA
>CAZJQY010000144.1:0-4018 GCA_964548095.1 uncultured archaeon | reverse complement strand
CTCGAAGGACGCCTCACGGAAAAACCTGATGTCTTCAGTCGGGAAAATAAGCGTTCTCGGTTCCTCTGCAAGGAACCCCTCTTTTCGCCCGTACTCCAAGAGCTTCATGGACGAGGTCTGGTAGTCGCCGTAGTTCTTGAAGAAGGAAATTGCAATCGACTCCATGTCGCTTGACAGCATGAGGGTATGCGATCGACTATTCAACACGCGCTCGAGGTTGGCCTTCCGGCTTTCAAGCGGTCTATCAGAGTTAACGGAAATGTGAGTGAAAACCATGAGCTCGAGCCCGAGCTTCCTGACGTCGGGAATCCGTATCGTCTTAAGCAGTGCGTTCTTGTGCATACGCTCGTAAATACTCCGGACAGTCGTCCTGCTTATGGAAAACATCTCGGCAATCTTGGTCTCCCGGATGTCAGGCCTTTCGATAAGCGTGCAGTACACTCTTCTCTCGTTCTCCGTGAACTCATATGGCTGCACCTGCGTAAGCTTAGGGTCGCAAACAATCCTGTCAACCGGCTCGAGCATAAAGTGCCTCTGGAGCAGGGGCGCGTAATCAAACAGGAGGAACATCTTGCTCATGGACAGCGGAAAGGTGATGCTTTTCGTGTCGTCAACAGAGAAGTAGTCGTTTTTCACTCCGTATACCAGATGCTCTTCCATCTGCCGTTTGGCCTGCGTGAAGTTTTTCGCAGCGCTTAAGGTGAGCTCTTGGCCATCTGTTTGTATCTCAAGGAAGGTAGTCTGGTCCTCCCTTCTTGTTTTTTTTCTTGCCTCATATGGGGTGAGGGCGTTGTATTGCGTAGAGGTCGCCGTTATGAGCTCGCATCCGAGCTTGTTTAAGTCGGGTATCCTCTTTGTCGTATACGCCTTCTGCCGCTCGAGCCTGTTTCTGATTGCGGTGACGGTTGGGCGCTTGACCTCAAGCCGTTCGGAAAGCTCGAGGTCGTTTGCTTCTGGATACCGCACCAGCCCATACAATACTGCCTTCTCGTTGTCTGTCAGTTCAAGCATTTAGATCACAGTCTCAATGTTCAAAAGGTGCCTCGTAACCTCTGCGTAATCACACTTGAGACACTTTATCTCGTCCACAGGCATAATCTTCAAGGTCGGGCGCCGCTCGAGGAAGTTGTGTTTCGAGTAAAGCTCAAGCAGCTCCCGGTAAGTTTTCTGCACTTCCGTGTAACTCTTCGAGAACGACACCATCACACTCTCTGTTAGGTTCGAGATGATAAAGACCTGCGAGCCCTCCCTCACGACCTTCGAGGCTATCCTCATACGCTCCTCCAAAGACGTCGTCGGTCGCATGACAATAGTGCTGAATACCACAACCTCTAAACCAAGCTTCCGCAAATCAGGAATCCGCACGGTTTTGATAACGCCTTCAGACTTGAGCTTCCGGTTGATGCTGTTGACGGTCTGCCGCGTCAGAAGCGTCTTCTCGGCAATCTCCTTCTCCTTAAGCGTCGGGTACTTCACGAGCGCATACAGCACAAGCCTCTCATGTTTAGTAAGCTCGACAGAACCCCGCCTTTGTGACGGCACCTCATCGGCATCGTCGTCCGCATCCAGGGAAAAATTTTTCCTGATAAGAGGGCCGAATGCGCAATCCATCAATACAATGCTCAACTCAAGCGGAAAAAAGAGGGAAGTGATGTTATTTTTCTTCGAGTAGCCGAATTTCTCATTGACCCGTATGTGTTGATTCAACTGTTTTTTCGCCTCAGTGTAGTTTTTCGCAGCGCTTAAGGTGAGCTGTTGGCTGTCGGCCTGTATCTCTATGAACGTAGTGGGATTCTCTTTAATATTTTTTTTTCTTGTTTCATACGAAGTGAGGGGGTTATATTGAGTATAAGTAGCCACTATAAGCTCGCACCCTAACTGCCTCAAGTCAGGTATCCGCTTCATCGAATACAGGCCCGCCTTCTCAAACCTGTTTCGTATCGCAGTTATCGTCGGCCGTTTGATTCGAATCAACTGGGCGAGCTCTATGTCGTTCAAATCCGGAAATCGGATGAGCCCGTATAACACTGCTTTTTCTTTGTGGGTTAACTGCGCCATATTATGTACCGAGGATTTTTTTGAGTTCATGAACGTCTTTAACCCTGTAATCGATGGAGCTCTCCTGCCCCGGCTTGATTTCGGGGTCTCCGACCAGGACCGTCGTGAACCCGAGCTTTTTTGCGGGCATCAGGTCCTTGGTTACGCTGTCGGAAACGTACATGCACGCTCCTGCCGGAACCGATAGCAGAGAGAGCATTTTCTTGAACGGCTCCGGCGAAGGCTTGACGTTTGCTACGTCTTCTTCGCCGATTATCCGCTGAAAAATTGTTTCGTCAACGCCCAACGCCCGCAGCGTCTTGATTGCCTGCGCAGAGCGTAAGTTCGTGATGATTCCCAGTTTGTATCTCCCCCCAAACCATCCGAGAAACTCCGAAAGCCTCACGTCCTTCCGAAGGTAGTCTGCCGGCTCGATGCGGCAGTAGGCGTCATGGACTGCCTTCCTGTCAAAGCCGAGCGACTCCATAGCCGAAAGCTTTGTTGCGTGCTTCCCAGTGGCCGCCTCCAGCCCCTTCTTTTTATGGGAGAGGATTTTCTTCGCATCGTCGAGGCTTATGCCGCGCGCCTCGGCGAGCAGCGTGTAAAGCATCCGGGGGTATGCCTCGTCTAGCTGCTCGTTTGAGTATAACGTACCGCTCAAGTCGAATATAACAGCCTTTATGTCCCTCATGTCTTCACCCCCAGAAGCTCTATCCCCCGCTCGATGGTAACGCGGCCGCTTCCCTCGGTCACATCACCCACCCTGAAACATCTTACGTTCCCCATCCTTAAAAGAGAAAGAAGCCTCTTCATGTTATATGTCCTTCTCAATGCCGAATATCTTTTTCACTAGGGGGGCGTACCGGTCACAGACAAAGAGTCTAAGGTCTTTGATTGGGAAGATTTTTACTGTGGGTTCTGAGAAGACGAAGTCGTTTTCCTTGTAAAAGCTTATGATGTGGTCATAGGTCCTCTGGAAGTCTGTGTAGTTCCTGAACGCCGAGATAATCACAGACTCTAAGTTCCCTGCGATGTAGATGATATGGGAGCCTTGTTTGAGGATTTCCCATATCTCCGTCTTCCGCACTTCAAGGGATGCGTGAGTTTTGAAGCGTATGTGCATGAAGACGAGAAGTTCCAACCCGAGCTTGTTGATGTCTGGGACGCGCACAGTCCTTACGATTTTCTGCTCCTCGAATTTCTTCCTAATGTTGTTGACTGACTGCCTAGTGAGTTCGAGCTTATCGGCGATTTCGCTGTCTTTGAGCGTCGGATACTTCACCAAAGCATACATGACTAGCTTCTCGTTTTTGTTGAACCGTTCTGGGGTACCGCCGAAATCGACGTCAATAGTAGTGTTTGCGTTGTTTCCAAGGTCGAATATGCTGCTTAAGAGAGGGGCGAAATCAAGATACGAGAATATCTTGCTCAGTTTTAAGGGGAACAGAAGATAGTTGTTTCCTTTTTCCGTGTGGAATCCGTGGTCACCGTAGATTCGCTCTGAGTAGTCGATGTGCCGTTTAATCTCCGTGTAGTTTTCGCCGACGTCCAATCCCACCCTCCCCGTGTCCGATGCTATCCAGAACACCGACTCAGGGAACTTATTCCAACCCTGGTACTTTTTCCGCACCTCATAGGGAGTGAGCGGGTTGAAGTCGCCGTATTTCACGCCGATAAGTTCGCACCCGACCTTGTCGAAGGCAGGGATTCGGATAGTCTCATAGACCCTCTCCCGCTCAAACTTGTTTCGTATCGCGGTAACGGTCGGCCGTTTGACGTCAATCTTATCCGAAAGCTCCAGGTCATTCAAATCCGGCCATTTGATTAGGCCGTGGAGGACAATCTTTTCTTTTTCAGTTAATTTATGCATGCAATATCTTGCGTTTTGACATTTAAAAAACTCATAACAACCGTAACTCTCTCTTTTTTTGGTTCTTCGTCGATTTTTGGGGGATAATTTGACTAGGGAGTCATATTGTTT
>CAZJQY010000143.1:0-4019 GCA_964548095.1 uncultured archaeon | reverse complement strand
AATCCTCAAGCCCTCAAACAAGACCACCATCAGGACTACGGACTTCAAAAGCCTCATCATACCTTCCCGCCGGAAGCATCAACCACCAAATCGGCAACCCTCTCATAGGGGTGGACGCGGATTCTCCCAGCCGACACTTCCTCCATGACCTTGTCTGCGAGCTCCCTCCTCGAATGATTGCCCTGGCTTAAGGCGTACAGCTCATCCAACACGTCCGAATCCATCCTCACCCAAATCGTCGGCCTCCCCACGCGCTTGTAGACCAAAACCGAGTTCTCCACACGCACGGTCTTCTCGCATTCAAGATAGTCCCCGACGACGGCGACTAGGACAACTTCCCCCTCCGCATCATCATACGCAACCGGCATGCCCTCGCCGACGCCAAAGGCCTGCGTGATATTCGCCATCCTCCTGTTGCATTCCCTCACCACCTCGGCCGGCGGCGGGTTCGCAGCAGCCTGCCGCTCGAGCAGGGTGATGTCATCTGCGAGCGTTTTTTCTTTGGCGGCGTCGTTTAAGTACGTGACAGCCGCTGCGGCGACAAGCAGTATGCTGCAGGCAAGAATCGCGGTCCGAAGCGAAACCATATACATATATACTTCCTATATGTATTTATCGCATCGGGTTTGAGGTGTTCAGTTGAGGATTAAGTGGCTTGGTCATGCGTCGTTTGAGATTGAGGCTGAGGGAAGCATCATCCATATTGACCCGTACATACTGTCTGGATCCTCCCGGAAGGCGGACGTAGTCCTCATAACCCACGACCACTTCGACCACTGTGGTGAGGATGCGTTGCGCCGCGTCAGCAAAGAAGGCGCCTTGGTCATCTCACCTCAACGTGCGGCCAGAAAGATTCCGCGGACGACGAAGGTGGCGAGCGTCGGAGACGTCTTCGACCATAAGGGCATCCAGATTCGCGTCGTCCCGGCCTACGTTCCCGGCTCGGCGTATCACCCCAAGGGCCATGGCGTCGGCTACGTGATTGACGCCGGCGGCAAGAGGCTGTATCATGCCGGCGACACCGCTCACATCCCCGAGATGGGATTAATCGACGAAGTGACGGTTGCGCTGCTTCCAGTGGGCGGACCCCACACGATGACTGTCGAGGAGGCCGTGAAAGCAGTCCAAACACTGAGCGCCGGCATCGTGGTTCCCATGCACTACGGCCACTTCCAGGACTCAGTCGCAGACATACACAAGTTCAAGCGGCTCGTCGAAGCCTCCTCGAGCACCCGCGTCGAAGACTTGAGCAACCAGGAACTCCACGTATAGTATAGCATGGAAAGAAAGCTCGTACTTGCGGTTTTTCTCATCGCATTTCTCCCGCGGCTTCTCTTCCTAAACGGTCTCCCCCCCGATCTCGTAGTCCACCCCCTCTCACAAGTCTACCTTCTGAAGGCGGCTGCGCCCCACGGGTTCGACGAGTGCGTGAAGCCCGTCTACCCCATCCTCCTCGCCGTCACAGGCTTCTTTTCCGAGACGCTCCCCGCCGGAAGGCTACTTGGCGTCCTCCTCGGCTCATGTTTTCCGGTCGTCGTCTACTTCATCGCGCGGAAACTAGGAGAAGATTCGACCGCATTTTATGCGGGGCTTTTCGCCGCCGCCCACTCGCTCGCCCTCTACTGGTCGCCGTACCTGCTCGCCGAACAAGTGTTGCTCCTCACGGCCTCGCTGTCGGTTTACTGCGCGCTTTCCCGCAGAACGCGGGATATCATCCTGTCCTCACTGTTCGCGTTCGTGGCCGCTATGACAATGGATGCGGGGGCCGCGTTCATCCTCACTCTTGCCGTCTACGTTGCCTTCCGCGATGGGTCGCGAATGGCCTTCTTCTACGCCGCCCCCGTTATTGCATTTGCCCTCATCGCCCCCTTAAATATCGCGGTGCCGCAGCTTTCGCCGGAAAACATCACGCACGCGATGGATGTCCTCGCGTGGTCTTTCACCAAGGAGCGCATCGCACCAAGCTTTCCCCTATTCCTCCTCGCAGCCGCGGGCATCCTCGCCGCCCGGGCGCGACTCATCTCTTCCTTGTTTGTTGGCGCAATCCTGCTCGTCCCCATCGTTTCCTCGTGCGGGCTGAACGAGCTGACGCAGTACCTGCCGCTCGCACCCCTCATCTGCGTTCTCGCGGGATTCGGCTTCAGCTTGCTGCGAGGAAGGAGCAGGCTGCTCGCCTACGCGATGCTTCTGATTCTCGCATTCCAGGTGCTCCACTTCGGCCTGAACTACTACCAGAGCCTTGAGATGGTCTGGGAGTACCGCGAGCTTGGTATGTGGGTTGAGGATAATCTCCCTGACGGCACCGGAATCCTTGACTGCGGCAGCGAGTGGAAGGCCTCATTCTATGTGAGCCAGTTTTCCCAGAAAGACTTTATCCCCTGCCCAGAGGGCGGCTTCAAGGAATTCTCAAACCAGGTTCTTTCAGCAAAACCCAGTTACCTCATCATCGAAAAAGAGAGGGTCGACTACACGCTGGATCCCCCGGAACGCGCGGCCCTTGAAGCAGTCTACGAAAACACACTCCCCGAGAGTTCCCCCTTCACGCTCTCGCTCGCGTACATGAACAACCCCCGCGACCGCAAAATACAGAACCACGAGATATTCAACGCCCTCTACGACGGAAATCCCGGTCTCGCAGCATCCCTTGTTAGGGCGGATTTCTCGTCCAAAAAGCACATCTACGTCAAGCTGTACCGAATCGGCTACGACTGATTTTTTAATCGGGAAAGACAATCTCTAACCTAAGATGCCTGTTACACAACTACCCCTAATCCAAGTATCCGGGGTCGCCTTCCTCTCAGTCCTCGTTCTCACCCCCTACATTATGCGGCGTCTCATCGACAAGAACTATCTTGTGCCGGACTACTACAAGAAGAGCAAGCCAGTCAAGCCGACGTACGGCGGCATCACCATCCTCGTCGGCATACTGGCATCCATCATCGTCGCCCAATTCTTCCTTGAAAGCGCTCAGATGGTGCAGATGCTCATGGTATACTTCATCATCTTCAACTTCGCGATATTCGGCCTCGTGGACGACCTCCTCGACATCGAGCGGCCTTCGAAGTTCTTCATCCCCTTCATCATCGCCCTCCCAATCGCCCTCTTAAACATCGACCCGATTCTAAACTTCGGGCCCATCACCTTCAAGCTGAACTTCGTCTACCCCTTCCTCATCTCCCCAATATATGTTAGCGTCGTCGCGAACCTCATCAACATGCACTCGGGATACAACGGGCTCTCCGGCGGGCTCTCAACCATCCTGCTCACCGCGATTATCCTCAACTCCTACATCCTCTACGGGGAAACCCACCTACTCACCATGATGCCCATCTACGGCGCCCTCCTCGCCTTCATGGTCTACAACATCCACCCGACCAAGCTTTTCATGGGCAACGTCGGGAGCATGCTCATCGGCTCGGCAATCGGCACCTTCATCATCGCCTTCAACATGGAGTACTTCGGAGTCATCATCCTCATCCCCCACGTCATCAACTTCCTCCTGTTTGCGTACTGGAAGGCGTTCAACAAACCGTGGGTCAAATACGGGAGCGTAAACGACGACGGCACCCTAAGCGTCCCGAACTACCTGACGCTCAAGTGGGTTGCGCCCTACTTCCGCCGGATGACCGAGTTCCAGGCAACCCTCATCTCGTACGGCTACACGATACTCTTCTGCATCATCGGATTCCTGATAACCTAATCCCCCATGGCTAATGTCCTCATACACGTCGGCCACCCAGCGCACGTCCATTTTTTCCGGCACGCCATACGAAAGCTTATCGACGGCGGCCACAGCGTCTTTGTGACGGCAGTAGACAAGGAGTTCACACGAGGCCTCCTCGACGACTACGGCATACCCTACGAGACCGTGGGCGTGCACAAGCACGCTCTTTCCGGAAAATTCCTTTCGATGCTATCCTACGACCGCAAGTTCATCCGCATCATGCGGAAAAACCGGATTGACGTTTCCGGGGCGGTCGGCTCCCCATCCATCGCGCAGGCGGGCTGGCTCACCAAGA
>CAZJQY010000142.1:0-4039 GCA_964548095.1 uncultured archaeon | reverse complement strand
TCATCGAATGTTAGCTCGGTAGCTTGTCCCAGAGAGAGCCTAATCCCGGGTCCGAGCCTCTTTGCCGCCATCTGGAGCATAGGCTCGGAAGAGTCAATGCCAGCAACATTAAGCCCCAGCTCAGTGAAGAACTCTAGGTTATGCCCGGTTCCACAGCCGACCTCGAGCAAGCTCTGTCCCCTTTGAGGCTGCACCAGCCTCAGGAAAAGCTTCTTTTCCAGAGCATCGGCATACTGCCCCTCCGGTCTCTGATACCACTGGTCGTATTCGGCAGCGACATCAACATTAAAACCTCTCAGGGGATCTTGGCTATATGCCTTCGAACCACCCGTCGTAGTATTTTCTGAGATATTCATCGTGGGGATATGTTCTGGCTACATCCTCCTCTCTAAAGGAGTATTTGTAGCGGGTGCAATACTCCATAAGTAGCTTATATGCCCAGTTCAATTTCTTCATCATTTCCTCGTCTGGTGAGTCCTTCCCACTGCTCCTATCGGGGTGATGACGAAAGGCCTTTCTGCGGTAAGCCTGTTTTATTTCCTTCAGGGTCGCCGCCTCATCCAAACCCAGCAACATCCGAGCTTCACTTATCTCCTCAAATTTAGCCATAGCTAATGCTTCAACTCCTTTAACAGTGATTCTATCTTGCCCCTCATGCTCAGGGTCTTGTCCCGCCGGTTATCAATCTTGATGGTGGTTACCACCCTCATGACCTCACCATCAAAGGTGCCTTCGTGCATGTTCCTTACCACTCGCAAGACCTCCCCTAAATCTCCCTCCATTATCGTCCCCATTGAAGTTAACTCATACTTTATATTCTTCTCTTCTCGCCAAGCTCTGAATGCCCGGGCTAGATGTTTACTAACCGAAGGGGTTTTCGTTCCTAATGGAATAATGCTCACCTCTGCTATTACCATCCTGGTTATAGCCTCCTTTTTTGGGTATATATTGATGACAGATTAGAGGAGTTCATCGATTTTTGGTTGAAGAACTCGTTCCGGCACAGCACCGACCACTGTGTCTACAGCCTCTCCATTCTTGAAAAACATTAGTGTAGGTATGGCCATAATCCTGTATTTGGCGGCTGTTTGTGGACTCTCGTCGACATTCAGCCGACAAAATTTGAACCTGCCCTTATACCTTTCCGCCAATTTATCAACGACAGGAGACACCATTCGGCAGGGTCCACACCAGGGTGCCCATAAGTCCACCAGCACGGGCAGGGTGGATTTTATGACCTCCTCTTCGAAATCTTGGTCGGTAACCTCGGTCACCATTACCTTCATCTCCTTCTAAACTTTGAATTCTTGCATCTATGGTAACGCCTTGGCTCCTATATGTCAACGAGGTGTACTCGTCCGTATGATTAGTGACACATTGTCCCCTTTCCCTGTCATTGCGAGCCGAAGGTGCGGCAATCTCGGTGGTGGGGTATTTCTGGAGATTGCTTCGTCGCGAAGCTCCTCGCAAAGACAGGAAGGAAGCTCCTGGCAATGACTCAAGAGAACTGTTAGGGCTTGCCCCGAACTTAAAGCCGAACATACACCACACTTTAAAGTGTCACCTATCTATCTGAACGAGAGCAGGAGGTTGGGTTTTGTTTAGTAACTCTATCTCTTGTATCCCCTCCTCCTTGATAATCTATGTCTTGCCATCTGGCAAATTGACATCCGGGTTGGTGGTGGTTAAAATCAAAGCAATATGGGGTTATTTGGTACATCTGGAATACGAGGTGTTGCCGATAAGAACCTAATTCAGTTAGCACTGAAGGTTGGACTAGCTGTAGGGAAGGTTTATGGCAGTGTCGTAGTGGGCAGTGATACCAGAACTTCTAGTGATGCTATGAAGCACGCCCTTATCTCAGGGTTACTGGCTGCTGGCTCCAAGAGCTGTGATGCTGGGGTTATACCTACGCCAACCCTTGCTTTTGCTGCCAGGGAATTTGATGCCGGGGCAATGATTACTGCTTCGCATAACCCTCCTGAATATAATGGCATAAAGCTTTTGAACCCAGATGGCTCTGCCTTCGGTTCTGACCAGCAGAAGCAGGTAGAGAGAATGATTTTAGATGACTCCCTTTCTGTGGCTCTATGGGATAAGATTAAGAGCAGTAGTATCTATAGCGGGGCAGTTGACAGGCATATGGAGCGTATACTACGGGACTTTCCCGGTAGATTGAAGCTTAAGGTGGTGTTGGATTGTGATTGCGGTGCTGCCTCGGTGGTTACCCCTTATCTATTAACAAAGCTGGGCTGTGAAGTGGTAGCTCTAAACTGTTATCCCAGCGGTTTCTTCCCCCACGCTATTGAGCCAACTGAGTCCAATCTAGGCGATTTAATGCGGGCAACAAGGGAGTTCGGTGCTGATTTAGGTATTGCCCATGACGGGGATGGCGACAGGATGATGGCGGTGGATGATAAGGGTAGGTTTATTCCTGGGGATAAGCTGCTAGCACTCTTTGCTCAGGAGGTAGGGGCAAAAGAAGTAGTTACTACCATAGATGCCTCTATGACAATTGATGAAATGGGTTTTAGCGTTACTAGAACCAGGGTGGGAGACAACTATGTCTCTGAGGAACTCAAGAAGGGTGGAGATTTTGGTGGCGAGCCATCAGGGAGCTGGATTTTCCCTAATATCTCGCTGTGCCCTGATGGCATTTATGCTGCGGCTCGGTTGGTAGCTATGGCTAGCCGGCAAAAATTATCAGCATTGGTTGATAGTCTACCCTGTTACCCGCTTCTCCGGGGCAGTAGTAGTGAAGGGGTGGTAATGTCTAAGCTAGAGCGGCAATTAATGGCTATGGAGCCAAAATTAGTAAGTAACATTGATGGCATTAAACTAAGCTTTGAAGATGGCTGGCTACTTATCAGAGCCTCAGGTACTGAGCCTAAGATAAGGATAACCGCCGAGGCAAAGGGCGAGGCACGGGTGCGCCAGCTATATGATAACGGCATTAGGGCAATTAAGGAGTGTAGAGATTGTTTAGCAACCTATCCCCCTGACCCCCTTCCCTTAATAAGGGAAGGGGGAGTGTAGGTAAGAGAGGGGCGAAGCCCCTCTCTATAGCACCTTTGTTAACCCTAAGACTTTCCCGGTAGAAATTCAAATACCAGCAAGATAAAGGCGAACGTGTGGCTTCGCGCCACCGCTCGCCTTTTTATTTTAACCCCTTGGGGTAAAGAGGGGGAAATAACAAAGCCCGGCGAGACCCACAATAGCCAGCCGGGCTAAGGCAAAGAGAGCCTAGAGATATGGAGAACCAAAACCAATGCCACAAAATTATGCCAGGCATTAGGGGTGAGTTTTGGCCGGGTGAACATCACCAGAACCAGCCAGTCACACTTAAGAGACCTTCAACACGGTGGTCAAGAAGACGTGGTCTTCGAAAATGTTCAGGCTCGCTACCGCACGGAGTTTTTCTTTAATAAAGCAAACCAGCTTGACGGGATTGCTCTGGGGACCGGCGACTTTACCGAAATTGCCTTAGGATGGAGTACATTCTCTGGAGACCACATTTCCCACTATCATATTAATGCCTCGGTGCCCAAGACCCTGGTCCGTTTTCTGGTGCGGTGGGTCGCCGACGAAGAGTTGGCTGACTCACCAGCCCAGGGGGTTCTATATGATATTCTTGAAACCCCGATTTCCGCGGAATTACAGCGGCCAGGGAAGGACGTAATCACGCAAAAGAGCGAGGAGGTTATCGGGCCGGTTGAGCTTGCCGATTTCTACCTTTATCCTTTCATTCGCTTTGGAATGAGACCAGGCAAGATTCTTTACCTGGCTAACGAAGTGAGAAAGCAAGGGCTCTTTGAAGGTCAATACACACTTGACGACTTACACGAGTGGCTCAGAAGCTTCATTGAGAGATTCTTCGCCAATCAGTTCAAGAGGACATGCATGCCTGAAGGACCGAAGGTTGGCTCGGTAAGTCTATCCCCTCGGGGAGACTGGAGAATGCCATCGGATGCCGAGGCAAGACTCTGGCTTGAAGATTTAGAAGCAATGTTCATAAGACTTAGCGGGTAAACTCACTACC
>CAZJQY010000141.1:0-4048 GCA_964548095.1 uncultured archaeon | reverse complement strand
GGAAGGCGATTCTCGGAAGATACCCCGAGTCCTCAAGAAGGGAGAGGATGAGGTAAAACGGCAGGACGTAAGGCAGCACCAGCGTCACCCCGGCGACGAAGCCTCCCACAACAGCCTCCCAGAGGAGCGCGAAGTTTGTCCCGGCTTCGATTCCCGCGGGCTTGAATAGCGCGAAAAAGTCCGCAATCGCGGTTGAGAGTATCGCCCCGAAAGTGAATATAGAGTAGAATACGGACAACAAGACGGCAGCCATAATAAAGTATCCTATGACGGGGTGCGTCGTAGCCGAGTCGAGCCTGTCGAGAAACCCCGGCTTATCAGGCGAAGCAAACCTCTGACACTCGCCCGCGATTTTCCCGGCAATGCTGTAGCGCTCCGACGTCAAAACCGTGGAAGCCGATTCCCCGTGGATTCGCTCAATCTCCCGGGCATACTCCCCTGCCTTGGATGCTATCCCGGGGCTTCCTTTCCCGACAAGGGATGTTATCTCCTGGTCTCCTTCAAGAAGTTTTATCGAGACAAACCGCGCAGGATATCCCGTGTTCACGCCCGAAAGAAGAGACTCAAGCGCACTTATCCTCTTTTCTATCTCCATCCCGTACTCTATCCTCTTGGGTCTTGCGTTTTCTTTTGCCGCACACAACGCCTCATCCAAGACTTCGTAAATGCCTACCCCCTTGATTGCCACAGCCGGCACGACCGGGACTCCCAGAACCTCCCCAAGACGCCTGTAATCTATCGTAATGCCCCGGTCTTTGGCCAAATCCATCTGATTCAACGCAACAACCATCGGGGCTCCAAGCTCGATAAGCTGGATGGTGAAGAAAAGGTTTCTCTCAAGGACAGTGGAATCAACGACGTTTATGACGGCGTCAGGCTTCTCCAACGCAATGTAATCGCGGGAGACAAGCTCCTCCATCGAGAAGGTGGAAAGCGAGTAGATTCCCGGCAGGTCGATTACGTCTACGGTGTATCCTTTGAAGGAGAGCGTTCCCTCGGCTTTTTCGACTGTTTTTCCCGGCCAGTTGCCTATGTGCTGGTGGAGTCCGGTCAGGTGGTTGAAGATGACGGATTTGCCGACGTTGGCGTTGCCGGCGAGGGCAATCCGCAGGGTTTTTTGATTCGCCACTCTAGGGCCTCACCTCGACTGTGATTTTCATGGCGACACCTCGGCCTAAGGCAAGCCGTGAGCCTCTCGTTGCGACTTCAACGGGTCCTTGGGGGAGCAGCTTCAGAACCTTCACTTCGCTTCCGGGCGTAAGCCCCATGTCCGAAAGCCTTTGGACGACGTTTCTTCCCCCGGTGATGCCGACGACAACACCTCTGCCGCCAGCCTTCAGCTCAACGAGGCTCTTGCAGTCTCCCCGGGGAATCGGCATCCCGGTCGGGGACTTCTCCGGGAAACCGAGGCCGCTATCCAGTGCCCGCTCCACATCATCGGAGACAGCGTGCTCCAGCCGGCAGGCCTCCTCATGCAGTTTGTTTTTCTGTAGTCCGAGCATCTGCAGGAATCTCTCGATTATGCGGTGTCTCTTGACGATTTTTTTCCCAACTCCAGCCCCCTTGCCGGTGAGCGTTATGTCTCCGTAAGGCTCGTGTTTCAGGTAGCCTTCTTTTTCCAGGCGCCTGAGCATTTCGGTTACGCTTGCGGGGGCGACTCCTAGCAGGCGTGAGATGTTGGTCGTCGTGACCTTCTCCCTTTTTTCAGTGAGCCGGTATATCGCCTCAAGGTACTCTTCTGTGCTGGCGGAAGTCATGTATGAGGATTATGCAGAACTGATATAAAAATTAGGGTATCCTAAAATTTGATAGTCGGACGGCGGCGTACGCAAGAATCAAGCCGGCAGAAGCCACGAGAGCGTACGTTACGGAGCGTGGGTAGCCGGCTTGAGTCGTCTCCCCCGCACGCCCAAGCGTCGTCGTTGATTCAGCCAGAGAAGACGTTGAAGTGGATGAGGTGGTGGAAGACGTCGACGTTGTCGTTGAAGACACGGGCAAGAGGGTCGTCGAAGCGGCCGCCGTCGTTGTCGTCGACGTGGTCGTTGAGCCGACCGTGAAGTTCGCGTATCGCTGAACGCCGGCGAAATTCGCCTCAACCATGTAGTCGCCGTCGCCCACCGGCTCAAAAAGAAACGTACGATTCAAATACTCGGAGAGGGGATAATCCCTCACGCAGGAGAGACACTGCTCGGGCGTGGGTTTCGTGTAAAGAAGCCTGGCGATACTGTATCTCCCATCGTCTTTCCTGTAGACCATGAGCTGGCCGCCCACCGGCTTCGAAGGGTCGACGGTAAGGCTGATTCTGATGGACTCCTCGGCCCCGTAGGTTTCCTTCCCGAGGGAGACGTTGACTGTCGTCGCCTGGGCAGGGATTACGCAGGCAGCGAGTATTAGCAACGCGAGTAAAGCAGTTCTCGGACTCACGTTTCACCGCCCGTCCTTCCGCATCATTCTATCTTTAAGCAGGACGTAGAGGTAGACTGCGACAACCAGAGCCAGCAGAATCTTCACGTACGCTCCCATGTGCGTGAGCAGGTAGGAAGACGCCGAAGTGTAGCTTACGCGGTCTCTCGGCTTGGATGCCGTCGCCCCGCCCCACTCAAAAAGCCACCCCCCGCCCCGCAGCGCGTGCGAGAATACGACCTCGCTCCCTGAGAGGGGGGCGGGTACTGGAGTTACTGCCGTCAACCCCCCGCCGTATGATGCCGGGTCGTCGGAGAAGAGGAGGGTCTTGACGAGGCCGTCGCGGGTGTGCACGCTCCTGTCTTCCCTTATGAGGACTCTGTCCTTAAACCAGATTTTCGGTTCTCCGGGCAGCGCCGAAAAGTCGAGGTCCCTAAAACTCCTTGAGCCTTCGAGGAGGAAGCACGGGCTCTCCCGGGTGCTGGAGCCTTTCAGGGAATCTAGGACTGGCGAGTCGCCGACGACATGCTCGCCTCCGCCGTAGAAAATCTGGGGGACGCCCTGCGCGGAACCGGTCTTCTCCAAGTACTGCCGGAAGATCTCCACGTTTACGGAACTCCCAGAAAGCTCATACTCAATCACGGCAAAGCTCCCGTAACGCTCAAGCGGCATCTCCCCCAAAACCACGGGGTCTGTGACGGCGCAGTGAGGGCACCCAATCCGCGTAAAGTATACGACACAGAGAGTATCCCGCGCAAGGGGGGCTGCAAGCGCGCTGGATGAAAGGAAGAAGATGAGAAACGGGATTATCCTTTTCATCAGGTCTCGCTCATCCCCCAAACAGAATCTTCGTCGCAAGCATCATGGCAACGCCGACCGCGAAGAAGACGAATGCCGTCAGAGACTTCCTGAGGGAGGCTTCCTTGTGGAGTTCGGGGATGAGGTCGGATGCCGCGATGTAGATGAAGCCGCCTGCCGCAAACGGCAGCATGAACGCCTTGAATCCCTCGAAAGGCATGAAGTAGCCGATGACGCCGCCTGCAACGCAGGTGAGCTGCGCAAGGAAGTTATACAAAAGCGCTCTAGCCTTCCCCATGCCGCCGTGCACGAGGACTGCGAAGTTCCCGAGCTCCTGCGGAATCTCGTGGAGGATGATGAGAAGGGACGCGAGCAGCCCGAGCTTGACGCTTGTGAGGAACGCCCCCGCAATCACGAGCCCGTCGATGAAGTTGTGGATGCCGTCGCCTACGAGGATGAGGGTCGTGTACTCGTGGACGTCGCAGTCGCTGTCATGGCAGTGGTGCCAGTGCAGAATACGCTCGAGCAAGAAAAAGAGGGAAAAGGATACGATAAGGACGGTGAAAGAGACGGAGGGCGTGAGATTATCGAGGGATTCCGCCAGCAGGTGGAAGAACGCGCCCCCCAAAAGCGCGCCCGTGGAAAAAGCAACCAGCACATAAAGCACACCCTTCAAAACCCGGTCGCTCAGGAGGAGGGAGAAGGCTCCGACCAACGCCACAAGCCCGTCGAAAAACGTGAGCCCAAGAATCCAGAGGAGCGTGTTCATCGTGCTGGGGTAATATTGGTATACTTTTTTATTTAAACGCTGATGGGTTAAGGAAGGATGGACACAAGGTTATTCGGT
>CAZJQY010000140.1:0-4049 GCA_964548095.1 uncultured archaeon | reverse complement strand
AAGCCTGCGCCTCCCCTGCCGCGGAGTCTTGCATCCCTTATCGCCTCGACGACTTCGGAAGGCTTCATCTCGAGCGCCTTCTCGAGCCCCCCGAATCCTCCTGATGCGACGTACTGTTCGATTTTTAAGGGGTTTATCGTGCCGCAGTTTTCCATGACCATGCGGCATTGTTTCCTGTAGTAGTCCATCTCGGAGAGGCTGTGAGCGACGAAGAGTTCGTCGCAGACTTTGCCCTCCCGCAGGCAGTCAATCAATGCACCAGCCTTCTCCTTCACTACGTGCGCGTAAATCGAGAGCACGCCGTCTTTTCTGACGGTCACAATCGGCTCGTTAAAGCACATGCCCGAGCATCCGACCGGCTCGACGAGAACTCCGAGACCGCTCTCCCTGAGCATGGTGAGGGTGGGCGCGGCTCCCGACGAAATCCCGCAGGTTGCGACACCCACCGTAATCCTGTCGCCGGAAAGCTCCCGCCTGCTTTTTTCCGCGTCGATTATGTCAGCTACCTTCTTCATGGGAATTCCTTGAGTATCCGCAATACCTTATCCTTCGTGAGCTCCCCGTAAACTTCCTCGTCTATCATCATGTTCGGGGCTTTCGCGCACGCTCCGATGCAGTTCACGTACTCGAGGGTGAACTTGTCGTCCTTGGTCGTCTCGCCCTCGCGTATGCGAAGCAGCTCCTCGACGCTGCTCTGGATGAGGCTTGCTTTCTTCACGTGGCATGCAGTGCCCTTGCAGACTCGTATGACGTGTTTTCCCGATGGCTTGAGCTTGAATGCCGAATAGAATGTGACGACCCCGTATATGTCCACCAGCGGAATCTTTAAGGCCTGCTCCACCTTCCGCATGTTCTCCTCGGAGACGTATCCGAAGGCATCCTGGATTTCCTCCAGCACGTCAATCATATCCGAGCGCTCCGAGTGCTTCGCAAGGATGCCCTCAATAGTCTTTTTCATGTGGTTATGAATTACACGCATAGAAAAAAAATCGAATTCCCCCCCTTTTATAGGATGTTTCTCAAAGATTAAGTGAGGCTCGAACATGTTCAAGGTGAAGGACGTCATGTCGTCTCCAGTAATCTCCGTCCCGGAAAACACAAGACTCAAGGACGTTGTCAAGCTTATGGTCGAGAAAGACATAGGTTCTGTCATCGTCGAGACGATGGAGGGCGTCCGTCATCCCGAGGCAAACGGCATCATCACCGAGAGGGACATAGCCCGGTTTATCGCGGAAAGCAGGGACATTGACAGCCTCATCGTCTCGGAGTGCATGTCGTCGCCCATCGAGACGGTTGACGTCGACTCCTCACTCACCGAAGCAAGCGAGAGGATGATAGCCAGAAACTTCAGGCGCATCCTCGTCGTCTATGAGGGGAAGCTTGTCGGCATCGTGACCTCGAAAGACGTGACTCGCGCCCTCCGCTTCTTTCGGGCAAAATGCCTTACCGGGCACGCATCAGACCGTAAGCCGTGAGAGCGGAACCCGCGGGCCCTCGAGCGACTCCCTGATGTTTTCTGGCAGAAGGTAGACTTCGTCGGTCTCGAGGTCGTACATCATCGGCAGCAGGAGAAGCTTTCCTGCAGTAATCTTTTTGTGGACGTCCGGGTAGTACACCTTGAAAAAGTAGAGTATCCTGTCGAGCTGTATGCGTGCGCCTTCCTCGGTAATCACGCGCTTGTATCCGGCTTCGTCCGCTCGGGCTCCCTCGTTTTTCAGGTACTCGTCGACGCGCAGTCTCGCAAGGCCGCCGCCGTTCTCGAGCATGTAATACTCAATCTCCTTCTCAACGCTTTTTCTGTCTAAGAGCGCGGAATACCCTCCGCATTTCGTGTGGTGGACGACGAGGATGACCTGCGGGTTCAGGTGTACGAGAGCGTAAACGAAGGCAGCCTTCGCGTCTTCGGTGAAGAGGCCGCCGACGTTCTTCACCTGAAACATCTCGCCCTGCTCCTTGAGGTTGAATATGACGTCCAAGTCGACGCGCGAGTCGGAGCAGCAGAGGGAAAGTATCTTCGGGTTCTGGCCTTTCGCGAGCTTCTTGATTTTCAGCCCTATCTCCTTATGGTGTTTCCGCCAGCCCGCGATAATCTCCTCAAGAATCCGCCTCTGCGTCTCCATAACCAGTACATAATTTAGCGCAATCCAATAAAATAACATGTTGAGTAGAGCGAGGAAGGCGTTGCCTGATTACTTCGCAATTCTTGGCGGGCGGGCGCGGGCGAAATATCTTGGCTGTGGAGCACTCCCCGAAAAAGCCGGTCAAGCCCGCTCTACTCTCTCATCGTGCCGGCTTTGCGAGCGACGCTGCGGCGTTGACAGGGATTCCAGAGAGCGGGGGTTCTGCCGCGTTCTTGAGCCTCGCATATCATCCGAGTTCCTGCATTTTGGGGAGGAGCCTGAGTTCGTGCCGTCGTACACGATTTTTTTCGCAGGGTGCACGTTCTCGTGCGCGTTCTGCCAGAACTGGGACATAAGCCAGAACCCGAAAAACGGGGCAGTCATCCGCGCCGAGACGCTCGCTCGCATGATAAACGATACTCCCGCGCGCAACGTGAACTGGGTTGGGGGAGAGCCGACGCCGAACCTCCCCTACATACTCGAAGTCCTCACGCACGTGAAAAAGAACATCCCTCAGGTGTGGAACAGCAACATGTACCTAACCGAAGAGTCGATGGAGCTCCTCGACGGCGTCGTCGACGTCTACCTCACAGACTTCAAGTACGGCAGTGATGCGTGCGCGCTCAAATACTCGAACGCCCCAAAATATTGGGGGGTAGTAACGAGAAACCACGCGCTCGCGCGAGAGCAGGCCGAGTTGATTGTCCGCCACCTCGTCCTGCCCGGCCACGTCGAATGCTGCACGAAGCCGGTGCTCGCATGGATTGCCGAAAACCTCGAAAACGTGCGCGTCAACATCATGGACCAGTACCACCCCGAATACAAGGCTCGGCAGTTCCCAGACATCAACCGCAAGCTCGACAGAAACGAGTTCAAGGAAGCATACGAATACGGGATGAAACTCGGATTAAACCTCGTTTAAATGAAAACTCGGATATTGTGTGTCGGGAAAATCAAGGAAGGTTTCGTGAGGGATGGGGTGGGCGAGTTCCTGAAGCGGCTGAGAACGTCCCGCATCGGGATTGTGGAAATCCCGGACTCTGATGTTGCCCGCGAAGGGAGAACCCTGCTTGAGCGGGTGCGCGACGGAGACTGCGTCGTCGCCTTGGCGGAGGCCGGGGAACCGATGTCCTCGACTGCATTCGCCGACTTCATAAAAAAATCAGGGAAAGACTTGTGTTTCATCATCGGCGGGCCAGATGGTTTGTCTAATGAAGTACTCGCCCGCGCCGACCGCGTCCTCTCGCTCTCTGAGATGACGTTCACCCACGAGATGACAAGACTAATACTCCTGGAGCAACTCTACCGCGCCTTTATGATAAACGGGGGGAAACCTTACCACCGTTAAGCCTGCTTCGGGGGGACGTGAGTGTAGCCGGGAAGCTGCGTGCTCAACCTTTCAGCGTGAGCGAACCCGAGGACGACGACGTCTGGGTTCGTGTCCTGTATCCTCTGCCGGAAGTGTGCTTCACGCTCGCGGTTTGTGTTATCCCAGAGCGCGTTGATTTTCTCGTGCGTCGAGTCAGCTAGAATCCCAAGCGCCTTTCTACCGCGCTCTACGAACAAATCGTTGGCGGCAGAAACTTCCGGGGGCTCATATCCTGAACTCTTTCCACCAACTCGCCTCACCTCTCCCTCAAGGTCCCCTTGAGTAAACTCTCCGTCAGAGACTTTCTTTGCAATCTCGATGGTCTTAAAATTATCCCACAGAGCCGGATCCTCTATTGGGACGACTTCAACCCCTCCTGCCCGCAGCCGTCCGGCCAGTTCACCGAAGAATCCTATCTCCGTAAACCTCTCCTTATAATCCTCGACAAGTTCCAGCGCCACCTTCTTGGGGTTATGCTGCATTACGTCGTTATGCACCTGCTCTAGCTCCTCAGGTTTCATGGAATGGTGGACTCCCATGAGAACCTTCTCCGTCACCGC
>CAZJQY010000139.1:0-4074 GCA_964548095.1 uncultured archaeon | reverse complement strand
GGAAACTGTTGTCAGTGCGTATACTATGCTTGAAACAAATTCCGGCGTCATACGCCGCTTGAAATCGAGGTCCTTTGAGAGGAGTGTGAACTGTACTGACCCTAATGATAGTATGATGAGCGTTATAGCCGAGATTCGTGTTATGCTCGCTATCGCATCATTTCCGTAAAATATGGCTACGTAATGTGCCGCCACATATATTATCCCATACAAAACTGTTGCGACAATCGGCAGGATGATGAATGTTGTGTCTGCTGCTTCTTTAACATGGTCTTTCTTGTAGATTAAGGCGGATTCAATGCCCATCTCCCTGAATAACGCTATTGCTTCGATAATCAGTGAGGCTATGGCAATCAAGCCGAAATCCTCGGGAAGAAGTAATCGAGCTAGTATTATTTTTGTCAGAAAGTTTATTCCCCGGTTAAAGAAGGTGACGACAAAGACGATGAACGTGTTTTCAACAGTCTTCTGCTTGAGGTTCATATGAATACCTTACTTTACACTTGCTCAATTAAACGCTGCGGATTCCTGAGAGTACCTCCCTCATCTCCAAAAGCAGTCTTTTGTCCAGGGTGAACACGAGAGCAGTATACGTAATACCAAAAAGGGATATATCCACTATGAAACGTTGGATGCTCGATTCATAAATCTGGTTAATCATCAGGATCACTACTGTCGCAATCATCGCCGATAGTATGAATGGTATCATCATGCCTATGAAAGCTCTTACCTCTATCCGGGTATCCAGAAGTGCTTTCTTAAACGAAAGAATTGTCGCGATTACTCCCTTTAACACGATGAGAGCTGCCACTCCCTCTATCCCCCCAAACTTGACTGCGGGGACGATTAAAACGGCCACCACAAAAAGTTGGATTAAGCTTATGTCTCTTAGATACTTTGGATTCCCTGTAGCATTGAAGAGATCCCCTGTCGTCGCGTTCAGAGACCTGAGCAGTCCATACAGGCAGAGTATCCTCAACGCGGGGATGACGGGAATCCACTTCTCACCCAGAATATATGTGACAAGTTCCGGCGCGAGGGCAAACAGGCAGAACGAGACTGGAACGGTCAGGAAGGAGACGTATTTGACCACCATGATAAACATCCTGCCAAGTTTCTCTCTGTTGTCCTGCAGGATCGAGTAGGTTGGAAAGAGAATCTTGCCCACAATATGTGTGATGTTGGTGGCGGGCATGCTGGCAATGGAGTAAGCCATCGCGTAATACCCGAGAGCCTTCATGTCAAGCATTTTTCCAACCACTGCGTTGTCCACATTCGTAAGAACAAATATTACAATTTGTGCTCCCAGCACGTATTTCCCATAGCCTATCATCTCCTTTGCGAGGGTTGTATCGAAAACAAATTTCGGCCGGTATGGCGTAATCGCCCACACTGTCACAAACCCGATGAACCCCGAAATCAGGCCGCCGTAGACTAGGCTCCACACGCGGAACCCATTCAGCGCGAGGAGTATCGTCAAGAGGGTGTACACGAGGTTTGAGACGACTTCTGGGATCATCCGCTTCCTGAAGTTCAATTCCTTAGCGAAGAGGGTTATCGGAACTGAAGTCAAGGATGACAACAGGAGTGTTATGCCAGAAACCCGGATGATGCTCGACACCTCAACCTCGTTGTAGAAGTCTCCCGCATAGGGTGCAATTAGATAGACAATCGCGTACAGTCCACTGGCTATGACCGGAATCATGATGAAGGCGGTGTGGGATGCCTCCTCCACCCTGCTTTTACGGTAGATGATGGCACTTTCAACCCCCATCTCCCTGAACAGGGAGACGGCGTTTATGATAATCGACGCGATGGCCACCAACCCAAAGTCCTCCGGGAAAAGAAGCCTCGCCAGAATAACCCTCGTGAGGACGTTAAGACCCCTGTTGAAGAAGGTGACTGCGAAGACGATAAAGGTGTTTTCGATAGTCTTTTGTTTTAGGTTCATGCCGGAAAGATATTTTACGAAACTACTTGATTAATGAACTTATTAATCCTATTCTCCACCCGAAGAAGTATGTCAGCATGTATATTTTTTGTTTTAGTGTTCTCTTTTTTGTTATGTAAATCATGGTTGTCGGGCATGTGAACTCGTACGCGGACAAGAAAAAGAGTATGGCGGAGGCGATGTAGGCTGGTATCCTGAATGGCTGGTGCAGACTCGCGACCAAGGACGCAAGAGATAGAGTGAGAAATGTTATTGTCTTCTTCATCTCCCATATCATCCTCCCGTACTCCTTCGGCTCGCCGTTATTTTTCCGGTATATGCTGTTCGCCCAGTACCCTTGCTGGAACTTCCGCTTGAAAATCCTGGCGAGGCTTGTCCTGTGGAAGTGCCTGACTTTCGCTTCAGGAACATACTTTATCCTGTAGCCCGCTTTAATCAACCTTATGCTGAGGTCCGTGTCAGCGTTCCAGATGATGTCTTCGTCGAATCCGCACAATTCCTCGAACACTGTTCTTCTAACAGCAAGGTTTCCTGTGTAGGCCCTCGAAACGTAGCCTTTCTCTTCAATGTTTTCTATCAAATCGTCGAAGGTTTTTTGTTCGATTGCAGACCACGTGTTCTCTTCAGCGGAGAGGATTCTCCCGATGCATGCGACCTCACCATCATCGATTATCGGTTTCACAAGCTCCTTAATCCAGTTTTCTACTGCGACACAGTCTGCGTCTGTGAACACGAGAATCTCGCCGGAAGCGTTCCTCGCGCCGGTGTTTCGGGCGATGAAAGAGCCCACCCTTTTTTCAGTTAATACTTTTATCGGATACTCTGCTGCTATTTTCCCTGATTTATCACTGGAGTTGTTGTCAACGTAAATGACCTCAAAGTCCGGATAACTTTGGGCTAGGATGGATTCTATGCATTGTCTGATCGTCTTCTCGCAGTTTTTTCCAGGTATCACAACAGAGACCTTTGATTTTTTCATGGTATCCCGCTTACGCTTGAAGGGTGTTTCATCATGTACCAGAGCGCCCCCGTCCTCCATGCTGTTGAGTGCAGGAGCCCGTATATGTTGTAGTCGCTTAAGCCTTTTTTAAGTATTGGGACTATCGTGTGGTTCGCGCCTGCGAGCATGAATACTCCTGAAAACACCATTACGGTGGAAGACGCCAATAAAAGGTTTCCCTGCCCTCCGTATACTGTCCACGCAGCCAATGGTATTGCCGACAGTGCAAGAGAATACAGTCCGTACTTCACTTCTTTTAAGACTCTCCCGTAATTGTGCAAGTATTCCCCGTGTTTGCCCTTGTGTTTGATGTAAATCTTCACACCCCAGAACCCGTGCCTGAACTTGTTTCTGATAATCTTCCTTAATGTCGCCTTGAAGTAGTGTTTCACCCGACATTCTCTGACACGTCGTATCCTGTGTCCTGCTTCAGCGAGTCTTAGGCCGAAGTCCGTGTCGCCAGACCACTCATAAGACTCGTCGAACCCTCCTATTCCAAGGAAGACGTCTCTTTTTATTGCGAGATTTTTTGTATCCCCCATCTGAATGTATCCTCCCTCAGAGAAGCCGTCTATGATGCTCTCCTCATATACGTGCTCCATCCTCGACCAGCGTGTCTCCTGCGCGTCCACGGAGCCGCCGTAGGCTGCGACTTCCCCCCCAGATAACAGCGGCTCCGTCAGCTTATCGAGCCAATTGTTCTCTACGATGCAGTCTGCGTCAACGAAGGCGATAACCTCCCCATTCGAGTTTTTGACCCCCGTGTTTCTGGCTGCGAAAGACCCTTTCTTCACTTCCTTCAGGGTTTTTATTTTTTCTCCAAAGGATTCGAGTATCCTCCTCGTATCGTCGGTTGAATTATTGTCGACTACAATAACTTCGTACATCCTGTATGACTGCTTGAGAAGCGAGTCTATACACCCTTTTATCGTCTTTTCTGCGTTGTATGCGGGGACGATAACCGAAATCAACGGCTTATCTTGCGACACTCTCGTAGACCTCCAGAAGCTTCGGATAGACGATGTCCGCGCTAAAATGTTTCTCGCAGTTCCTCTTCCCAGTGGCCCCCATCGTCACGGCGTTTTTTTTTATCCCCTAGGATAGTTTTCACCTTCTCTGCGAT
>CAZJQY010000138.1:0-4090 GCA_964548095.1 uncultured archaeon | reverse complement strand
TCTCGAAGCCTGCGTTCTCGGTTGACCAGAGGGCGTGGCCTTCGGATGCGCTTCGTATGTCTCCTGCGAAGCCGAAGGATTCGCCGACTGGAATCTTTCCTTCGAGTGTCATGAGCTCGTCTTTCTGGCCCATGTTGGTGATGATGCCTCTTCTGCGCTGGAATTCTCTGGTAACGGAGCCCATGTAGTCTTGGGGTATGTCAACCCACACGTTCTGTATTGGCTCAAGGAGCATCGGTTTGGCTTTCAGGATGGCGGCGTAGAGCGGGCGCCTGACTGCAGGGTATATTTGGGCTGGCCCCCGGTGGATGGCGTCCTCGTGGAGGGTCACGTCCTCGAGTATGACTTTCAGGCCGAGGACCGGCTCTTTTGCGAGGGGGCCGTTCTTGCAGACGTCTTCGAAGGAGTCGAGTAGGAGTTCCATGACTTCGTCTAGGTGTTGGGTTCCCCGCGTCATGTCAAGGAAGACGTTCCCGTGGAAGATGTCGATGATTCTTCTGGCTTCCTCGTTGTCCATGCCGAGTTCTACCAGTTTCGCCCGGAGGTCTTTGCTGCGGTCTTTGCGCCGTCCGTCAGGGAATTCCCCCTCAAGGATTGCGGTTAAGACTGCCTTCTCGAGCGGTTCGACGATGAACTGGAACTTGTTGTGCTTGTTTGGGGACTTTCCTTCGATGGGGCCGTATTTGCCGTCGAGGGTCTCCCGGTATACGACGATTGGTGGTGATGTCGTTATCTCTAGGCCTCCTTTTTTAATCCTGTCGGTGATGACTTCGAGGTGTAGTTCGCCCATCCCCGAGAGGAGGTGTTCTCCCGTCTCTTCGTCAATCTGGGCTTTGAGTGTCGGGTCCTCCTTTGCCACTTGCCTTAGGACTTCGATGACGCGGGGGAGGTCGCGCATGTGCTTGGCCTCGACGGCGATGGTGACGACGGGCTCTGAGTAGTGTTTGATGGCCTCAAAGGGCGCTATGTCGCTTACGGAGACTGTCTCGCCCGCGAACGCCCGCTTGAACCCGGTTATCCCGGCTATGTTTCCTGCGGGAACCGCGTCTGTGCGCTCGCGGGTCGCCCCCATGTAGATGCCGACGTTCTGAATCCGCTCGGTCGTCTTGGCGGTGACAAGGTAGACTTCCTCGCCTTCGTGAATCGTTCCCGAGAAAATCCGGCAGGTCGCGACCTCGCCCTCGCGCTTGTCGAAGGTCTGGATGTTGGTCACCATGAGGGCGAGCTTCCCGTTGGGGTCGCAGTTGAGCATTGATTTCCCGATTTCTGACTCGAGGTCGCCGCTCCAAATGTGGGGTATCCGAAGCTTCTGGGCTTCGAGGGGGTTCGGCAGGTGCTTTACCGCCATGTTGAGGATGATGTGGTGGGCGGGCGCCTTCTCTGAGAGTTCCTTCTGCGTGCCTTGGAGGCAGTGGTCGATGATGTCTTTGAAGGTGATGCCGGTCTTCTGCATGTAGGGGACGCCGATAGCCCACTTGTGGAAGCCGGCGCCGAAGGCAACACTTCCTTCGTTCACGTTGACAGTCCAGTCGACGCCGGCGGGCTGCTTCATCTTGATGATCTTGTTGACTTCGTTTATGATTTTTATGAACCGCTTCTGGAGCTCCTCGGGCGTGAGCCGTAGCTCGTTGATGAGCCGGTCGACTTTGTTGATGAAGAGGACTGGCCTCACGCATTCTTTCAGTGCCTGGCTGAGGACTGTTTTCGTCTGCGGCATGACGCCTTCGACGGCGCACGCGAGGACGACGACGCCGTCCACCGCCCGCATCGCGCGAGTCACGTCTCCGCCGAAGTCGACGTGGCCGGGAGTGTCGATGAGGTTTATGAGGTATTCCTGGCCCTGGTAGTCGTGGACCATGGAGACGTTCGCTGCGTTGATGGTGATTCCCCGCTTCTGCTCGTCCTCGTGGAAGTCGAGCGCAAGCTGCTTGCCCGCGGTTTCACTCGAGATTAAGCCGGCGTTTGCAAGGAGGCTGTCGCTTAAGGTGGTCTTGCCGTGGTCGATGTGGGCTACAATCCCCATGTTCCGGATGAACTGGGGCTTGTTGATAAGTGTTCTAACCTTTTCCGCAGCTTTCTCCTGGCGACCCATAGCACCTACCTCGCTGACTGAGCTATCCGCTCGGTCTCCTCTTTACGCTGTATGGCATAGGATTTCGTGTCAGAGTTTGCTGCCCAGACGATTTCGTCCGCCAGGCATTCCTCGATAGTCTTCTTCGAGTTGAAGGCGGTTGCGAACGCCCCAAGGGAAATGTACTTGAGCCCGAAGTCGACCCGCCGCTGCGCTGAGACGTCGACTGCCTTATGGTAGCGGATTCCCCCGTAGATGATGGTAGTTGTTTCCTCGCGGGGCCCTGAGTTGAGTATTGCGCTCACAAAGACCTGCAGGGGGTTCTTCTTAGCCCGTTTCTCGACGATTTCGAAGGCTTTTTCGACAATCAGCATCGCCTGCTGCTTTTGGCCAGTATTGCCTCCGCCGCGGATGTACTTCCCCGCTACTTTCTTGCTCCCCTGGCCTGAGCGCATGAGCCTGTTCACGAGGCGCTCGACGATGTTCATCTTGGCTTTCCCGAACTTCTTGCCGAAGCCCCTGCCTGAAGTGTGCGGAAGCTGCATTGGGCTGACGTTAACGTAGCGCTTTGCCCATGCAACGGGGACGTCAACGTCCCACTCCCATTTACCGAACAGTTTAGCTTCCATTTTAACTGTATTTGTTGAATCCTATGCTTTTAGCAGTATCCCTGAAGCATCTCCTGCATATGTTTAGGTCGTACTTGTGGATGAGCCCCTCGTACGAACCGCACACCACGCATACCAGCGGTTTCGCGTCTGATTTCTTATTCTTTTTGTTCAACTTCAACACCGAATTTTTCTTTGATGAATTGTATTGATTCTTCCTTAGTTATCGCGCTCTTTTTAGATATTCGAGACTTGGCCTTGCGCCTGCTGACGCGGAATCCAGCCCGCTTGATGGTCGCGCACACGTTGAACCCGAAGATGCCGATGTCTGGGTCGTATTTGATGCCGGGGAAGTCGATGTACTCCTTTATACCGAATGCGAGGTTTCCCTGCTCGTCAAAGGATGAGTCAGTTATCCTGTTCTCAACCGCGAGGAAACTCTTAACCAAGAAGTCCTCGGCCAGCTTGCCCCGCAAAGTCACCTTGCATCCGATGGGCTCCCCCTTCCGCAGGTTCCATGCGGGAATCTTGCGCGTTGAGATGGTCCGGACCGGCTTTCGCTCGGTGAGCTTCTCGAGTAGTTTCTCGGCCTTGCCGAGGCGCTCCCCTGACTCGCCGACGCCGATGTTCACGACGGTTTTCTCTATCCTCGGTTTCTGCATGACGTTTGCGTAATCCATTTTTTTACTCAGAGTTCTATCGCGGGGTTTGCGTCGCCTACCACGAACACGTAGGCTGAGAGCGTCTGGGATTCCCCGACTTTCGTGAGGGACTTTCGTGCTGCTGTCGCAGGGAGGACTTCGACGATTTTGCCGGTCATGCCGCTGTGGACGCCGGAAGTCACCAACGCAGCCTTTCCTTCCTTGAGCTCGAACGTCTTTGTGATTTTCCCTGAGTCGAGCTCCTCAACGAGCGTGTCTCCCACACCGTAGGCTCCCTTCTCGACGAGCATGGTCTTGCCGTCGTGCAGCAGAAGCTGTGTCTTTCCTCCTTTGAGCGTCTTTTTGCCGACAATCTTCCGAAGCTTGATGTTGGCTTCTTTGTCGGGTATCTCTTTGAGGTGGAGGCCTTGTTTTGCGGGCAGCATCCGGAAGTGTTTTTGTATCTTTCGGATGCTTACCACGTCCATGAGTCCGACGCTGTCGTTGTGCTTTTTCTTCGGCACGCCGTCCACGGTTATGAGGCCGCTTCTGATGATTTTCTCCGCTTCACGGGCGTTGTCTGCGAGCTTGAGTATATCCCTCACAATCAGGAGGAGTGGTAGTGATTCCTTTTTCTTGTGGGTGCCTGGTTTGGGAGTCACAACCCACTTGTGCGCTTTTCCATGTCCGGTTGAGATGCTTTTGGTGTGGACCATCTTCTTATTTCGCTATCTTCTTTTCTAGGAGCTTCCTTCGCTCCTTGTCTTCAA
>CAZJQY010000137.1:0-4121 GCA_964548095.1 uncultured archaeon | reverse complement strand
AACCCGGCTCCGAAATGCTTGAGGCAATGAAAAAAGCCGAAGAAGCAGGCATTCCCGTCGAGCTCGTCGACAGGGACGTACGCGTGACACTCAAACGGGCGATGGACCGGATGACGCTCTCCGAGAAATTCAACATTCTCAGCAGCTTATTCTCCGGAGTCATCGCCGGAGAAGACGTCGACGAAAAACTCGTCGAGGAACTTAAAAGCGAGGACATGATTTCAAAGCTCCTTGAGGAGCTCTCCAAGGACGCGCCTTCCGTGAAGGAGGTGCTGGTGGACGAGCGGAACCGCTACATCGCCGACAGGATACTGTCACTTCAGACGAAAAAAATCGTGGCCGTCGTCGGGGCAGGACACCTGAGGGGCATAAAAGAGGTTTTAGAGGGGCGTAAGGAGAAAAAGAAAATCGCCGAAGAGCTTTCCGAGCTTGAGAGCGTGGAGAGGAAGAAGAGCAAACTCAGATACCTCGCCTACGCTATTCCGCTCGTCTTTGCGGGTGTTGTAGCCTGGGGGCTCATCTCCCACGGAGAGGAGGTTATGCTTCGCATGTTCTGGAAGTGGACCATCATACACAGCGTCCTCGGTGCTTTAGGGGCGATTCTTGCTTTCGCCCACCCGCTCACCATACTCACCGCATTTGTTGTATCGCCTTTCACGGCACTTGACCCGACGACTGCGGCAGGATGGTTCGCAGGGTTCGTGGAACTTAAAGTCCGGAAACCCCGCGTCATCGACTTCAAGGGACTGTTCAAACTCCGGGGCATACGCGACTACTTGAAAAACAGGGTAACCCGCATACTACTCGTCGTGGTGCTCGTAAACCTGGGAAGCAGCCTTGCAACATTCATAGCGATACCTTATATGGCAAGCTTAATTTAACGTAATCCAACTTCTTAGTATGGGAATGCGTCTTTTCGGCCTTGTGGGGCATCCCGTCGGACACTCGATGTCTCCTGTGATGCACAACGCCTCATTCAAGCACCTCGGCCTCCCCTACCGTTTCAGCCTCTTCGACGTCGGGGAAGACGAGCTTTCCGCGTTCATATCCGCAGCACGCACTGAGATGCAGGGGTTGAATGTCACCATCCCCCACAAGGTTTCGGTCATGGCCTGCCTCGACTCGGTAAGCAGGGAGGCGGAGCTTATCGGTGCAGTCAATACAATACAGTTTAAAGACGGGAAGGCTCTTGGGTTCAACACGGATGGCGTCGGCTGCGTTAGGTCCCTGCGCGAGCGGGGTGTTGAGGTTTCGGGCAGCAGCGTGCTGGTGCTCGGGGCTGGGGGGGCAGCGCGGGCGATTGGCTTCCAGATGGCCTTGGAGGGGGCGGACGTCCGTATCGCGAACAGGAGCCGGGACAAAGCCGAGAAACTCGCGGAGGAAATTGCGTCGAAGACGAAGAGAGGATGTAGGGCATTGACTATCGAGGAGAAGACCCTCGCCCGCGAGCTTGCAGGAATCGATGTCGTGGTTCAGGCGACGAGTGTTGGGATGCACCCGAACACTGAGGACGTGCTTATTCCACCGCGCATACTGCGCCGCGGACTCGTGGTGATGGACATAGTCTACAATCCCGTGAAGACACGGCTCCTGCGCGAAGCAGAAAAGGCGGGGTGTAAGACAATCGACGGAGTTGGCATGCTCGTCCACCAGGGAGCCGCATCCGAGCGCATCTGGCTTGGCGTTGAGGCGCCGGTGGAAGTCATGAGGAAGGCCGTGTATGAGAAGCTATGTGGGGGGATAGACAGAGGGCCCTGATTTTTCTCGAGTTTTTTTCTCTCAGGCTATTGTACTTAAGCCGTGCTTCTTCCAGTCTTTTAAGGTCTTTTATGAGTCGAAAATCGTTTTCAGGGTATGTGAGGACTATGTCGGAGAGTGTGGCCTCCATTTCACCTTCCAGTCGCATGAAATCTTCCGTCAATAAAAATCTGGTTAAAAGCTTTGACGCATCATCGGTCATGCTGACAAGCTGGTGCATAGTCTTTCCAGCGTAATCCGAATGCCGTAATACTCCGAGGGAATTTAGGACATAAAGCATGTATCCTGTCGAACAGATGAATAACGAGCATACTTGAGGGCGTAAATCAGCACTTATGTTGCTTCTTACCCCCAGCAGTTTAGCGGACTCCGCCTCGCCAAGAAAACAGCGTCCATCGTCTTTGAGGAACATGCAGGCAACACTCTTTGAGTCGACCCACAGCCTTAATCCGTCGAGTGTTTGAGGTTTCTTGCTGATGAGGGAGGCGGGAACGGGCTTGTCATATGATGTCGCAGTCTTGCATACGACATCGTGGCCCTGTACATTGAATAGGTACTCTTCCAGCAGATAATGTTTTTTAATCCATTTTTTCTGGATGCTAGTGAGGGTGCCCCATTTTACGAGGGTCATGTAGTCATTAGGGTTCATGCCTTTTTCTTCGAGAACTGCCTTGATTCTTGCAGCCAGACCCTTATCGATTAATACCCCTTCGATGAGGGTGCCTGACGAGAAATAACAGCAAACGGACCCGCATTTTATGTGGCATGATAGACAAGAGCCGTCGTATTCGGGAACCCTTAACTCCTCCTTTGCCTGGCCTATGATTTTTTTTATCTCAGCGTTGTGTTTGCCGGATTGTATCTTATCCTCGACTGCTTCAAGCCATTCGTAAAAGTCCCGCCTCACCTTAATCCAGGACCGGATATCCCTGAAGAATTGAAGTGGGTTGAGCTGCTCATTCATCTGCCAGCACCACCCGCAGCACATTAGGGTGGATGAAATCCTTTTCCCCTGCGCCAAATCCCTCGCGCCCGGCAAGGCACGGCTCGTCTCCGAAGGATGGTGCAAGCGCCGCAATTATTGCCGCACCCGTCGGAGTGGTAATCTCATGGGGGGATGTGTGGCGGAAAGGGATTGAGTGGCTTGCCAGTATCTCGGAGGTGGCGTTCGCGAGAGCCCCGACCGATACCGTGGACGCGTGAACGCGCCCCCCAATAAGTGACAAATCCTCCAAGGCCATGGCGGATGCAGTCGCGTCGACTACCGAGTCCGCAGCCTCGTGTAGGTGTACGTCCGAAAGCCCGACACCGTGGACTTTAGCCTCGGCGACGGCAAGCTTTTCAAGGATGCTTAATGCAGTCTCCTCCGTCTTTCTGTGGAGCGACAACGCCTTCACCTCGCCCACTAAAACCGAATAATCCTCTTTATCTTTCGGGTAGGACACCTTGAAGCGCGTTGCGGGCACGCCCGCCTTGACCGTTTTCCGGACGCTTATCTTCGCAATACCTGAGAGCGTCTCCCGTATCCTAGCGCCGTCCGCGCCCGCATCAATCAGGGCGCCGACGAACATGTCCCCCGCAATACCCCGAAAACAATCGACGTACAGCATCCTATAAACTTTTAAATATTGATTGATGATGTTATAGTATAGAGATGGCTTATGAAAAAGGCGAAGACTGAGAAAAAAGAGCCCGCGAAGAAGAAAAAGAGGGGAGAGGCCGAAGAGGAAGAGGGGGAGGAAGACGCAGTCACGAAAAAGAAGGCTGAGCCTGAGGAAGACCGCATCAAAAAGCTCCTAAGGAAATACGAGCGCTGGAAGCCGAAGGAAGAGGAATCCTACGACGACCCATTCCTTACGGAAGACGCATCCTCCAGCGGATACGGCGAAGAGGAGCACTCAAACGACCCCTACGCTTAAGACTTACGGGACAAGCCGGCTCTTGATAATCCCCTCAAGAACGTCATATTTCTCCGGATGCTCCGGGTCAAGGTCGAGGAGAAGGTCATATTCATCCCACGCATCCTCGGGCTGCCCCAGAAACGCCAGAAGAAGCGCAAGGTTGAACCGCGCGCGAAGCATACTCCCGTCCAAGGCGACCGCCTTCCGGTACTCCTCAACCGCCTTAAATGCGCAGTCTGGGTCTTTCCCCAGAAGTTCTGGCTCAGTGTGCAGGCAGCCGAGGTCATAGTAGGCGACGGCATTCTCAGGGTTAAGCTCGACCGCCTTGACCAGTATCTGCTCGATCTCGCTGTATGCGCCGGTGTGCCGCGCAAGGGTTGCTGCGTAATTGGTGAGGACCTCGCTTGTCTTCACCTTGTCTTTCACGTTATCGGCGATATCCACGGCGCCGGAAACATTCAT
>CAZJQY010000136.1:0-4128 GCA_964548095.1 uncultured archaeon | reverse complement strand
ATAAGGTCCCTTGAGCGAGAACGAGCCTCAGCCAAGTCAAAAAAAAGACCGCTACAACAGTTAGGGAAAGCGGTTCCTGAGCAAGGGTGCTAACTGACGGGTATGGTATCCTGCCTGAACTGTTTTTTGATTCGACCATGACTGCCTCCTATCTGCCAAATCTCCGCTCTCTATCCCGGTAGTCCGATATTATCCCTGCTAAGTCGTCTCTCGTGAACTCCTGCCACAGTTTGTCCGGGAAGTACATTTCAGCGTACGCTGCTTGCCATAGGAGGAAGTTGCTCACTCGGTCTTCGGAGGTCCTGATGAGTATGTCGGGGTAGTCCTTCACCCAAAGGTTTTTCCTGAGGTTCTCCTCGGTGAAGGGAAGCTGCTTGTCTGCCAGAGCCTTTGCGGCAGAAAGAATCTCCTGGCGGCCGCCGTAGGCGATGGCGAGATTTAGCGTCAGGTTCTTGTATTCCCTGGTAGACTCCTCGAGTTTGACGAGGTTGCTGACGAGCTTCTTCGATAAGGATTTGTTGACGCTTCTCGAAAGCAGGTACTCCCGGTCCCCGCAGAAGTTCACCTTCACCTTCTTCTCGTGGATTCGCTTATCGGTCAGCGCCCGCTCCGCCTGGTCGGAGAACACGGTGAACAGGGTCTCGATTTCCTCGCGGCTCCTGTTCTCGATGTTTTCGGTGGACAGAGCGTATATGGTGACCTCATTCACCCCGAATTCGGCGCACCACTCGAGAAAGTCGTAGAACCTCTGAATCCCCCTCGCGTAGGATTCCCCCAAGCTGAGAATCCCCTGCTTCTTCATGTACCGCCGGTTTCCGTCAGGAATCAACGCAACATGCATTTTTAACCAAAATAATTTAGTTTATTGAAGTCTAATTTAAATAAACACATCTACTATGAAAGTTTTGGACACCTCAGCCATAATCCGCTCTGACACGGATTTTTCGGACGGAGGGTACATTACCACTAGTAGCGTCCTGTCTGAGATTTTGGACGATGGTTTACGAGAGATTGTTGACATAGCAATAGGAAAGAAGCATATAAAAGTCCACACTCCCACCGGAAAATCCCTTGAAACGGTGCGCGCTGCTGCGAAGGCAACCGGCGACCTAGGCGTCCTCTCGCCTGCGGATTTTGACGTGCTTGCCGCAGCCCTCGAAGTGAAGGCGACCATCCTATCAGACGACTACGCCATACAGAATGTCGCAGCGGCGCTTCGGGTGCCTTTCGAGCGTACTTCCGCGGCTGGTATCAGGGAGCGGATTTCCTGGCAGCGGGTCTGTTTTGGGTGCGGTAAACAGTATCCTCCTGATTTTGTCGGCCCGTGTCCGGTCTGCGGGCAGAAGACCGTGAGGAAACCGCGCGCGAGAGGCTCACTTCACCATTGAGAACACATAGGCTGGCGTTAATTCCCCGTTTCCGCCGCTCTTCTTTCTGTCGAAGATGAAGGAATCCACAACAAACCCCGCAAGACCGATGAGCATGACAGCGATGTTGTAGTCGATGAGGAGGAACTTCGCAAGACGTGCGAGAATGCTGCGTCGGGCCATTGCGTCGAGGCTGTTGTATTCAGGCGACGAACCTCCCCGAGTGTCCGCGCGGCTGCCTCCCCCATACAGGCGCTTTCCGACAGACTGTATGGTGAGTATAATCCTCGCGGTCACGGCATTTGCGAGGAAGCCGACAAACGATGTCGTGGCGTAGACGCGCTTTGCGGAAAACCCCTCAAAGAGTAGGTTCAAACCCCAGTAGGTGGGCCACCAGAAGTCGTAGGGCGCCGCGTGGATGTGGTTTGCGAAGGGGACTGAGCCAAGGACCCGCCCCCCTTTCCTCAAGACCCGGCGGATGTCACCGATCAAGGCGGCCGGATTCCTCGTGTGCTCCAGCACGCTATTATATAAAACGAGGTCGAAGGACGCTTCCTTGAAGGGAAGACGCTCGCCGTCGAACACCACGTCGACGTTCTTTCCCGGATAGATGTCGACTCCCACGTGCGTCACCCCCTCAAAGGCGCCGGTCACCCGCCGAAGCGGCTTCGTCCCGCAGCCGACATCCAAGACAAGCTTTACCTTCCCGGAAAGGTGCTCCCGCAGGAGGGGGAGGTAGATTCTGTTGACGAAGACCCCGGTTGTGCTCAGGTTGCCCAAGTCATTGACGGTGAAGTAGTCTAACATCTCTCCTTATGAATGTGGTGGAAACTAATTTAAATGAGGCGACCTAAGTATACTCATGAAGGCTGTTATCCTCTATGCTTCCTTTACCGGCAACACCCGGATTATCGCGCATGCGATAGCAGAAGGCTTGCGGGAGGGCGGCGTTGACATAAGTGTCCAGGACGTCCGGAAGGCAAAGCCAGAGGACCTTGAGCATGCGGATATCCTGGTGGTTGGCAGCGCCACCTATGGGGGAAGGCCGATGCGGCGGGCCGTCAAATTTCTCGGCCGTCTTCCGGACGGAGTATTCGAAGCAAAGGTTTGCGGGGTTTATGCAGTCAACGCATCCCGCGGGGGGTCCGACGTCATCGAGGAGCTTTCACGGCTTCTCATGGAGAAGGGCATTGAGGAGGTGGTCGCCGGCCCAGTCATCGCCGCAGGAATCCCATTCATCCCCCTAAGAAGGCCGACGAGCGAGGACCTTAAAAGCGCGCGGGAATTCGGCAAAGCACTTCTCGAAGCAGAACGCTAGGTCACTCAGCTTTTTTCCGCGGCGTCCTTGAGCATCAAATAGACGGCGGCATACTCCGGCAGCGAGACTCGCTCGTCCTTCCGGTATGGCCCCCACTGGTTCTCCATGAAGTCGAATCGGGGTATGTCCTTTGAGGGAGCAATCCTAGTCTCCTCCTCCGAGAAGGCGACGGCATCCACAAGGGGGTTGAAGGACGGAAGGTCCGAAACGTTGGCGGCAGAAAGCCCTGAGCCTCCGTGGAGGGTGTCCGGAAGCCGCATGAGCCGCGAAGTGTCGAGGGTGACCATCTTGTCGGCGTCTCCGGTAAGCGCAACCGCACGCTCGTCCACGATTCGCTGCAAAAGCTTAGGCGTAAGCTCGCGGATGCTCGCCCAGTTGCCGGCATCAAGAGCCGCAAGGTTCTTGTCGCGCTCATCAAGTAGGTGCTGAGCCTTCTTCGGGCCGATGCCCTCAATCCGCATGAAATCATCAAGACTGGAGTTCGCGATGAACTCGCGGACGCTCGCGTAAATCCTGCCTCCCCACCCGACGTCTGATGCCGTCGGACCCCGCACGACGCCGACCGACTTGCGGTAGCCGCCGCTTCGGTCGGCGGAGAAGCCCTGCGCTTCCACGTCCTCCATGAAGTATTTCAGGTCTAGCCCGGAGCCGGTGACATAATCGACAATCATCCGGCGGCCGTCCCCTGAAAGAGCCCTCACGCGCTCAGAGGCGATGTGGAGGTGGTAGCCTTTGCTGCCAGAGAAATTCACCGAAACATCCTGCCGGGAGAGCCCGAAGTCCCCCGTAAGAAAGTCCAGGAGGTTGAGCGCCTCCCGCTTAACATCCTCGAACACCGACGCCTTGAAAAACGCCATCGGAGCGTCCAAGTCGAACACGAGGTCCGCGCCCATCCACTTCTTCTCGCTCATCGGCTGGTTCTCGGGAAACTCGTAGTACGCCGACGAATACGAGATGTAGGACGGCGCCTCCCGCTTGAGGAAAGTCTCGAGCTCGCGCGCTGATTTGAACGACTTGTGCCTGACCTTAATCTTCTCCTCGAGCGTCCCCACCCCGAACTCCCGCCGGTGGAGTTCGGCGGGCGCGGGAACCCGGTGAGACCAATAGTAGTCTTTGAACCTCTTGCGCACAAAAACCTTCGTGTCGACGTTCATGGCTAATAGTTTTATGCACGAAACCAATAATATACAGCCTATGGATGTGGACTACCAAAAACTCGGATTATTTGCAATTGCGTTTACAACGAACATTAGGAGGGATTGAATATGCCAAGAGATGAACACCAAACCAGAGTCGAATTGATAAATCCTGTACTTCACGAAAGGGGATGGACAGATACGCATATTCGTGAAGAAAAAACTCCGGGTGGAACCGATATCATTGATGGAAAGCCCAGGAAGCGGAAAGGAAGAACAGATTATCTCCTCTGTGTTCCTGTGATTG
>CAZJQY010000135.1:0-4159 GCA_964548095.1 uncultured archaeon | reverse complement strand
ACTCTATTGTAACAAACGGTTTGGGTAAGAGGTTCAGAGTTTCAGGCAGACGCCTGAGAGGCTCACAGGGGATTACGTCTCTTTTTAGGGGAGAGTATATGTCTGCTTTGGACGATATCAGCATCAAAGTCAGGGAAAACGAGGTGTTCGGACTGCTGGGCCCGAACGGTTCCGGGAAAACCACGCTGATTAAAATACTTTCGACTCTAATCCTCCCCTCCGCCGGCACGGCACGGGTTGCCGGATTCGACGTAGTATCAGAGGATGCGAAAGTTCGAGCATCCGCCACGCTCGTGTACATGAGCCAGCGCAGCTTCTACTGGCGCCTTACCGCACGACAGAACCTCGAGTTCTTCGGGACGCTCTACAACATCCCAGCGGAAAAACTCGACGGACAGATAGAGGAGGTCCTAGAGCTGGTCGAATTGTCTGACCGGGCTTCCGAGAAGATTACCAGCTACTCGACAGGCATGACGTACCGGCTCGCTATAGCAAGAGGCCTCCTCCCCGACCCGCCGATAATCTTCATAGACGAGCCGACCGTCGGATTAGACCCGCATGCATCGAGAAAAATAAGGTCGTTCATCAAGGAGAAGCTTGCGGGGGACAAAGAGAAGACCGTCTTCATCGCCACCAACAACATAGCCGAAGCAAACTTCCTCTGCGATAGAGTCGCCATAATCGACAAGGGCAAGCTTAAGGCCGTCGGCTCGCCCGAAGAGGTAAGAGGCGACGCCGAGAGCCTGGAGGCGGCCTTCATCAAGCTCACCGAGGAGGCCGGATGATGCCGTACCTTATGCGCAAGCTCTACGTTTTCCTGAAGAAAGGCTTCCTGATTGACGTAAGCTATAAGATGTCTTTTGTGATGATGCTGTTTAACACCCTGTTCCAAGTGTTTGTGTTCTATTTCATAGGCAAGATTATCGGGGCGTCGGCGCTCCCCTACCTCGGCTCGTATGGGGGGGACTACTTCGCCTTCGTGCTGATTGGCATAGCCTTCACCAGATACTCCCGGACTACATTGAATGCTTTGCCCGACTTGATACGGGAGGAGCAGATGATGGGGACGCTTGAGGCAATCCTCTCAACCCCCACGAGAGTGGCCACCATAGTTCTCGACTCCTCCGTGTGGGATTTCGTCTACGCCACCCTGGAGGTGCTGGTCTGCCTTATGGCAGGCGTCTTCCTCTTCGGGTTCAGTTTTGAGGGAGCGAATTTCTTTGGGACTGTCGTGATAATCGTTTTGACGATAACATCTCTCATCGGCTTGGGTTTAGCATCCGCGGGGTTGACGTTAATCATCAAGAAGGGGAAGCCGATTGCACAACTTTTTTCGATGTTCTCTGACGTCATAGCCGGCGTGTACTTCCCCCTGACGGTGCTCCCCACATCTCTTCAGCAGGTTTCCGCCTTCATACCGCTCACGTACTCACTCGACGCACTCCGCCTCCTCATACTGAGGGGGTATACGCTCGGGCAGGTGATGCCGCAGGTGGTTGCATTGATTGCGTTCTCCATCCTCCTCACCCCCCTCGGACTGCTCTTCGTCGACTACTCGCTCAGGAAGGCGAAGGAAGACGGGAGCCTCATGCAGTATTGACGGAGCAAGAGTATGGATGACGCCAGCAGAATAAAAACGCTCTTACGGGATTACGGCCATGCCCCCGGAGTCGAATTGGGAGACTGCATGGAACCTTCGATACGGAAGGACGAGAGGTTTCTCGTGGAGAAGGTCGAGGCGTCTGCAATAAAGAGAGGGGATGTTGTGGTCTTCAAAAGAGGCATAAATGTATACGCTCACCGGGTTTTGGGGAAAGCATGCTGTTTCGGAAAGATTTTCTTTATAACAAAGGGTGATAGGGAAGAAAGGGTTGACTATCCCGTCTCTGAGAGAGCGTTCCTAGGGCGGGTGGTCGGCCATGCAAAGAGCGTTTCAGGGTTGATGGGGCCTGCTATTTATGCCTTGCTTGCGGTTTATTACGTAAACAAGAAGGTGGGTTTTCGCGTTCCGTTGTACAGTACGCTATCGTCCGTCGTCTGCAGGGTGATGATAGGTGGATGAGATAATGCAGTATAATGTTTGGGGTGTCGAATTCCGGGTGGAATCGGAGTTGCCGAAACTGGCCTCCGAACTCGACAATGAATTCAGAGGATATCCTTCGAAGGGCGTTCCGCCGTCTGGTTTCGCATACGCCAAGAGAGTGGAGGACGTTACAGGGCTTATTCCGAAACATGCCGTAATCGAGAAATCAGGCTATCATTCCACCGTATACTCCTTCGGAAAACAGAAGTTTATCGCAGAAACCGGGGGAGAGTACCTTGTGCACATCCCCTCCCCAGACGAGCATAAGTTCTTCTGTTACGTACGAAAGTATTCGACCCAATTTTTTTGCACCGTGAGAAACCTTGTGAAGTACATGATCGTCTCCCTCCTAGAAGATGCTGGGGTATACTACATCCACGCGGCGGCAGTGAGCAAGAAAAGGAAGGCTGCAGTAGTGTTCGCCCGCTCCGGCTCGGGGAAGACGCGGTCTCTCTTCAGTCTCATGAACAGGGATTTCAGGCTCGTAACCGATGACGTCGTCTTATTCCGGGAATCCGACTCTAGGATGCTTCCTTTTGTCATACGAGGTAACGTGGACGAAGGACACGTCGAGGATTTCCCGGGTATTGAAGGCATCGTCTGCGAGCGGGGCACAAGACTCGCAAGGAAACGCGACAGATGGCTGGTTAGTATGACAGAATTGTTCGAGATAGAACGCGGAAACCCGAAACCGGACGTCTTAGTGAGAATACTCCGCTGGAATTCCCCCGAATCCAGCTTCAAAGAAGCAAACAAGGAAAAGACGCTCGCAGACCTCATGGCATCATACCGTGAGTTCGGTTCGGGAGTATACTTCAATTCGAAAAAGACTCGGGCTGACGTGTTCGCCTTCTACTCAGAACTCTTAGAGAACGTCAGAGTAGTCGACTTATACGTCGGCTCAGACCCGAAACACTTCGCGCAGGAATTCGAGAAGCTCTTCGGCTGAGCTATTCTAGAACACCCAGACCCATAAGCTCCTTCAGGTAGTCGCCGACCTTCTTAGTCTCCTTGGCTGAGAGCTCGTACTCCCCTGAAAGTTTTTTCTCGATTCCTTCGAGGCTCGTTTTCCCGTCGCAGAGGTTCCAGACGGCGAAGCCGGTTTCGTTGAGCTCGTAGAGTTCCCCCTTCACGACGTCGAAGAGGAGCCCGCCCTCCTTCTTGGCCTTGACGATGACGTCATCCTTGCGCTTCGGCTTGTCCTTGGTCACAAGAGATACTATTTCACCGAGGCCTTAATAAGTTTGTACAGCTCTCCCACGGGGGCGTCCGTCCTCAAGCCGGTGTCGTTGAAGTGCGTGCGAAACGCCTTAAAACCTGCGGTCTTGAGGGAGTCGAAGAATGCATCCATGGGTGGTACAGAAGTCCCTGCCTTCTTGCAGAGTTTGTGCACGTCAAAGTAAGGCCTGAGTTCACCCTGCTCCAAGGAAACCCGCTCTACCAAGGAGGAAGCCTGCTTCCTTGTGTTGAAGACGCCCCCGTCAAGCTCCTTCACGAGCCTTCCGCAGAATTCCTCGTCCGCGAACTTGCCAGACCAAAGGGGGCCGGCAGACGCCAGCGGAGCGCCGCATCCGCAGGAGCGCTCGAGCTCGTCGAGGCTTCTGTAGCTTCTCTCAAGGCAGGCGAAGCAGTGTTGGATGAAGGAGAGGCCGTCCAGGGTCTTTCTGACGTGGCCTCTGCCGCGCTCAAGGCGGACAAAGGCGCGCATGTAATGCCTCGTCGAATGCGAGAGGAGGAATGTGGTTCCGTAGTCGTAGCGGACTGCGTTGCGGGCGATGAAGCCGAGGAGGATGCGCAGGCCAAGCTCGTCATAGTAGTCGGTGCGAAGAGACAGCGCATCGTATTTGCGCCTGCATGCGCGCGGGTACGTCCCGCACAAGCCGGACGTGTCGGTTGCCGCAACGCCGAGGAAACCCTTCTTCGGCAGCGCCTTCACCGCAGCATCAAGGTATCTCACAGGCGGCCCGAAAGGGTCGACGTCGATGAACTCGAACTTCTTGTCGGATAGAAAGTGGTTCGCATCATCGTTTGAAACATGAACTGAGACGTCGTTCACTCTCGCGTTCTCCAAAGCCA
>CAZJQY010000134.1:0-4171 GCA_964548095.1 uncultured archaeon | reverse complement strand
CTCGAAGGCTCGGGCGCTGCTTGCTGGGAGAAACTACGTCAACAAAGACGACGTGAAGTTCATGGCATACCCAGTCCTCAGGCACCGCCTCATCCTCAACTTCGAGTCAGAGCGGAAAGGAATAACCGAAGACGAGGTCATCGAGGAGATACTCCACGAGGTGGGGTAATGCCGATTGACGCATCCTTCATCGACGAGCTAAAAAAGCTCACGCTCATGTCCCGCCGGAGGGTTTCGAGCGTCTACGCGGGGACGAAGAAGAGCATCCAGCAGGGGAAGGGGATTGAGGTGGTCGACCATCGCGAGTACTTTCCGGGAGACGACCCCGAGACCGTCGACTGGAAAATCTACGCGCGCACCGAGAAGCTCTACATCAAACGCTACGAGGAGGAGAAGAACCTCGCGCTCCACATCCTGCTCGACGCTAGCTCGTCCATGAGCTTCAAGCTTTCTGGAATGTCTAAGTTCGATTATGCGGGAAGCCTTGCGGCAGGCTTCGGCTACCTCGCAGTCGCCGAGAACGAGAAGTTCTCCATCTCCCTCTTCGGAGAGCGGCTTCGCTCAGTCCTCCCGCTTGCCCGCGGCAAGACGCACTTCTTCAAGGCAATCGACATCCTGAATTCCACGGAACTGCGGGGTAAGACCAACCTCCCGGAATGCATGCAGGAGTACAAGAAGCTCATCAGGTCGAAGGCTTATGTCGTCCTGTTCTCGGACTTCCTCGAGCCGCTGCCCCAAGTCGAGGAGGGCATCTACCGCATCGCGAAAAGCTCCGCGGAACTCCTCCTCGTCCACGTGCTCGACCCCGGGGAAGTAAGGCTCGCCTGGACCGACGACATCATCTTCGAGGACGTGGAAGACCACGGCGAAGAACGCTCGTTCCTATCCCCCCGATTCAAGGAGAGCTATCACAAGAGCCTCTTCGACCACGCGTTCGCCATCCGCGGCATCTGCGACCGCCTGGGCGTGGACTTCTACTCGGTCGTAACTGACCAGCCCATCTTCCCCACCTTCGTCTCACTCATCAACCGCGAGATGGAAAATGCCAGCCTACCCTCCGCTTAACTCCTTCCTCGGATTCCCGCAGGCCTTATGGGGGTTTGCGCTCTTCATCCCCCTGATACTCTTGTACCTGCTCAAGCCCAAGCCGAAGCGCATCATCTTCTCCTCAATCATGTTCATCCACCGCATTGAGAAGTCCAAGCGCTTCGCCTCAGCCCTCAAGCGCTTCGTAACCGACCCCCTCCTCCTCATCCAGATGCTCATCATAGCACTCCTGCTGGCATCTATCTCCGACCCCTTCTACAAGACGAAGGAGGTGGTGAAGGAGCGTACGGCCGTCATCATCGTCTTGGACGGCTCAGCCAGCATGAAGGCTACCGACGTCTCCCCCGACAGGTTTTCCGCGGCAGTCAAAGCCGCCCGCAAAGTCGTCGGCTCCCTCACCCCAGAGGACACCGTCGCCATCGTCTTGTCCGAGAAGATTCCCATACTCGCCTTAAAGCGGGGGGCTCCCGCGGACGCGCTTCGCGCGCTGGATGCCCTCAAGCCGTCGGACTCTCCGGCAAGCTTGGGGGACGCAGTCTACTTCTCCAAGGACCTGCTCTCCGAAGCGAACGTCTCGAAGAAGATTTACGTCCTCTCGGACTTCTCGTTCCAGGAGGGGATGGGCGTCGATGCCGCGAAAAACATCGCCTTGCGGGACGGCATCGACGTCGAGTTCGTGCGCGTCTCCGAAGGCCGCAAGAACTTTGCCATCAACTCAATCCTCGCCCAGCGGATGCCCGCCGACAAGACGAGGGCGTACCTAAGCTTCGTCGTGACCAACTATGGGACGAAGGAGGAGAACGTGAAAGCCGACATCAAGCTCGACAACCAGACCTTCGACTCCCTCGAGAAGGTCGTCCCCCCGCAGGCAAGCGTCCTCTACACGCGGGAGTTCAGCGTGAGCTGGCGTGAGCATCAGGTTGAGGTGGACTTGGACGAGGACGACGACCTCGCAGTCGACAACAAAGTGTACGCTTACCTCCCGGAGATGCGGACTCTTAGGGTGCTGCTCATATCCAACGACTTCGTGGGCGGCGACCGGTTCGTGCGCTACGCCTTAAACTCCATAAACAACGTCCGCCTATATGATTCCGCACCACCCGTCACCCCCAGAACCGACGACGTCGACACCGTGATTCTCGGAAGCTTCGAGTCTGGGAAGGTGCTCCCAGGAACCTACGACGACCTGGCCCGTCTTGTCGAGCGCGGCGGGGCATTGGTCGTCACTCCATCCACCGGCCTGTATTCAATCAGCGAAAAGACATTCCAGGAGCTTCTTCCCGTCTACATCGGCGGCATGGTGAACAAGGAGACGGAGGTCATCCGAAAAATCAATCACGAGGTCATCGACGAGCGGGAGGTCGTCTTCGAGGAGACCGCCGTGAAACGGTACTTCAAGGTCGAGGCGAAGAAGGACGCAGTCGTCTTGGCGACGGCCCGCGACGGGACCCCGCTCATCGCCTACACGGCGTACGGGAAAGGCAAGGTCTTCTACCTGGGCTTAAGCTCAGACCCCGAGTGGAGCAACTTCTACTACACGTCATCGTATCCCATCCTCTGGTCGCGGCTCATCGACTGGGTTAACGTGCCGCTCGGCGAGATTTCGGTCTCCTCTTTTGCCGCGGGCGAGTACCTCCCGAAGGTCAAGGGAAACGTCGTGGTCACAACGCCTTCAGGCAAGAAGATAAAGTCCTCAAACCTTCTGCTGGATGAAGTCGGCGTCTACCGCGTCGAGCACGAGTCAGGAAGCGACACAGTGAACGTCAACCTCGCAAACCCGAAGGAATCAAACATCACCAGCATAATCGAGGCCGGCGAAGCGGTGTCTTCCGAGAAATTCAGGATCGAGGAAGAGGAAGTCGACGTCGACAAGAAGGTTTACACGTGGTTCGCCTACGCCGCGCTCACAGTCCTCGCATTCGAGGCGTTCTTCCTGCGGAGGAGGGGATACTATGGCGAATGAGCCGCTTGCGCAAATAACGGATGCGGCACAGCATGCGCTCCCAACCCTCTCCATCTGGCTCTCGAAATTCACCGAAGCAGCATACACCATACACTTCGACCAGCCGAAGATGTTCTACCTCTTCCTCCCCGCCATCTTCCTCCTCGTCATCCCCCTGCGGGGCCAGCTCACCAGGCGGAAGAAGCTGTTCCTTGCCTCGCGCGCCCTCATACTCATCCTCGTACTTGCGGCAGCGTCCCAGCCCTACGTCTTCAAGGACCAGCAGGCTATCGAGAAGAAGACGACCATCATCGTGCTGGAGGATACCTCTGAAAGTATGGGCATCTTCCCTAATGCCAGAAGCATCGCAGGAAACACGTTCACTGAACTCAAGCGGAACACCGAAAAATACACGACGGAAAGCGACGTACGGCTCCAGTACTTCGGCGGCGGCAACCGGACGGACCTGTGGGACGCACTCTACAAGACGGTTCTCGGCTCGACGAAGGAGCACAACGTCGTCGTGCTGGTAAGCGACGGCGTCGCAAACCACGGGAAAGATTTCGGCTCCGTCGCCCGCTTCATCACCGAATCCAACACGACCGTCTACCCCATCCTACCAGGCCCCTCCTACGCGGACACGATGGTTGCCAGCGCCTACGGCGCCGCGAAGACGCCCGTCGACTCGGACTACGAGCTCCTGGTCGAAGTGAGAAAGACCGGGACAGACGAGTCACACTACGACCTTAAAGTATCCGTTGACGGGAAACAATACGCCCGCGAGGAACTGCGGCAGGCAAACGACACCGAAATCATCGGGTTCACCCTCAACTTCAAGAAGGAGGGCGTCCGGCGAGTCGACGTCGAGCTTGCCCCTGCCGGAAACGACTTCTTCGAGGGCAACAACCGGTTCACGAAAATCGTGGAGGTCGTCGAGAAGCCGCGGGTGCTGGTCATCTCACGTGACCCCAAGTCCCCGCTCGGCGAAATCCTGAAATCCCTGTACAACGTGACGAAGACGGGCTCCCTATCCCGCGACTACTCCCCGTATTCAGCCGTCGTCATCGACAACTTCGACGCGCCGGCCCTAGCCGCCAACCTCGAGCAACTGCGGGACTACATCACCAACGGCAACGGGCTCATCGTGGTCGGCGGCAACAGCTCCTACGACCGAGGCGACTA
>CAZJQY010000133.1:0-4175 GCA_964548095.1 uncultured archaeon | reverse complement strand
AGATGAAGACTCTGGCGTCGGAGGATGCGACAATGCTCTTGAGTCTGTCCGGCTCCCTGTGGGCTGAGCAGTATTCCACCTTGTATTCTGCCTTCCCCTTGAGTACGTCGCACGCTTTCTCGACAACCTTCTCGTCGGACTTGCTCCCCGCCAAGATTAAAACGTCCATGAGATATTATTTAATCATAGTAATATTATAAGACATGGCTAAAGTTTGCGTTCTGGGTTTCGGGAGGATGGGGAAGCTCATCGTGAAGATGCTGCTCGCAAGCGGGCACAAGGTCGTCGCAGTCGTCGATGCCCCCGGCTCTCCCGACGTCGGGAAGGATGCTGGAATGCTCGCGGGCGTGCAGGAAACGGGTATAATCGTTTCAGGCTCTGACAAGCTTGAGGAAACCCTGAAAAAGACTAAGCCAGACGTGGTCGTCGACTTCACGCAGGCCAAAGCCTGCATGGGGAATCTTTCCGCAGTCGCCCGCGCCAAAGCCGACATCGTCATCGGGACTACAGGCTTCACCGACGAACAAAAACGGGAAATCGAGGCAACCGTCAAAAAAGGAAACATCGGAGCAGTCCTCTCCCCGAACATGAGCGTCGGCGTGAACGCCTACTGGAAGCTCGTCTCCGAGGCCGCGAAGATCCTTTCCGGCTATGACGTGGAGATTATTGAAGCCCACCACCGGTTCAAGAAGGACGCTCCCTCGGGGACCGCGCTAAAGACCGCGGAAGTGGTTTGCGAGGCGCAGGGGAAAAGCCTCAAGGAGGCCGGAGTATACGGGAGGAGAGGGGAGGCGCCGCGGAAGGAGGGCGAGATTGGCATACACGCGATTCGGGCGGGCGACATCGTCGGCGAGCATACCATACTCTTCTCAACCCTTGGCGAGCGCGTGGAAGTCACGCACCGGGCGCACTCGCGGGAGGCGTTCGTGTCAGGCGTCGTGAAGGCAGTCGACTTCGTCGCCGGGAAGAAAGGCTTCTACAGCATGAAGGATGTGCTGGGGCTCTGAGCCGTATGCATTCCCGCGTCTTTGAGAATTTTTTCCATGGCCGCCTCTAGCTTCGTGCCACTGCTTTTAATGCACTTCATGCGCCGATACCTCTTTGGAGGGTTTTCGTACGCTTTCGTCCTCCTAGCTAGATAGCGTTTGTTTGAAGTTTTCATACGAATCAACCACGCGATAGTCTAATTCGCCTATCGCGGCAAAGTGCTTGAGCGCGCAGTCTATTTTGTCCTGTTCGTCTTGGGGAATGGACTTGCGAGTTCCTTGAATCGAAGAATAACCGAACTTGGTTTCCCTCACCAAGTAAAGCTTGTTTTCGATTTTTCCAGCCACCCTCCGCCGCTGGTAGATGACGGCCCAGTCCGGCTGGTAATTGCCGGTTGGTGTTCCCACTTTGTAGTTTTGCGGGAGCTTGCAAAAGACGTTTACCTGCTCGTCTTGCGTCAGGTCCTGCGCGAATTGCCGTTCGGATGGATTATCACATATTACCTTGTCGTAAACCGAGCGTTCGGATTCCAGGACGTCCGTCTTGTAGGTGGAAACCTCTTTTTCGAATATCTCGTCCGAATAGCGTTCTTCGGTCTTACGGTACTTCGACGTCTTTATTTCCCTCCGGATTTTGTTTTCCTTTACTATCGTCGCAACCTTGGAAACGAATTCCTCGGGATTGTTGAACGAGTCCCTGAGCTTGCCTGACTCCAGTAGTATCCTAGCGATGGTTTTTCTCGTCAAGCCGGTTTCGCCCGCTATCCTCGAAACCATGTCTGGAATGGAATAGCGGATTTCGATTTGGCGGATGGGCTCGCTTTCCTTTTCTATGGTTTCGATGCCTGCCTTGGTGAACTCTACTCTGGCCTTTCTCACGTCAAGAATGGGTTTTTTCACGACGAGGTTTTCCTTTATCGATTTGCAGCACGACGTTATCAATTCGTTCGTGTCTATTTCGGATTCGAAGTCGGTTTTCACGCGCAGCCTGTCCCAAATCTCGCGGAATTCCCCCTTGAACAAACGCGCATTGAGCTTGGCGTTGATTTTTTCGCGGCGGTTCTCAACAGGAGGCGCCTTCATGATGCCGTCCGCGTGGTAGTCGTCCTGCAGGGTTCGCGCGAAGTCCTCGTAACTCTCGTTCGCAATGACGGTCAAGACGTTTTCCGGAGACTCGAAACGCGCGCCGTCTTGGGCGACCGGAATCCTCAAACCACGTCCAATGGTTTGTCTCTTGGTTATTTCGGATTGTGTGACGCGAAGCGTGCAGACGTTGAACACATTCGGGTTGTCCCAGCCCTCGCCCAAGGCGGAGTGGGTGAAAATGAAGCTTGTGGGTGAATCGAATGAGAGAAGCTTTTCCTTGTCCTTCAATATCTCGTCGATTTTCTCCTTGTCCTGCGAAATGCTCTTGAAGGTCTTGCGAGCCGAGAAGTAGGCTCCTCGCACTTCCTCGGCATTGCTATCTTTCCATCTGGGATAATGCTTCTTGAGATGTTCGAACGCCTCGTCGAACGTTTTTCTTACGAACAAGTATTTCTGAGAATCGATTTTGGCGAGTTCCTCCGCCCCGCCTTCCTTTGAAGCGTCGAGTTCCTGATAGTCCGTGACTGTGTCCACGAAAAACAGAGACAATACCTTGATTCCTTTCTGTCGTAGTTTTTCCTGCTTCTCAAAATGCGTCTTAATCGTATTCTCTATCTGTTCTTTGGCCACCTGCAAGTAGGTGTCGCCCATAGATTCGTTGAGTTTTACCCTCACACCACCATTCAATTCAACGTAAGTGTTGTTTTCCGCGCCGCTGATGTTTGCGATCATCGTGTCGCCGTAGGCGGCGTTCTTGGTCTTTTCGTGCAGGTAGTCGCCCTTCTGGACGAGAATTGCTTTCTCCGAAACGCCCTTTGCCGTTCTCACCTTTACCAGCAATTTTGCCTTGATTTTCGGCTTGAGTACGACGCCCAACGGCTTGATGAGCGGAAGGCTGGACTCATTTTCCACCGTAGCGCCTATCACGTCGATTTTCTTGACCAAACCGAGCTGATGAGCCTCCACGGGCCCGAGGGAATAGATGAGGTTGCTTTTGTCCAAGTCGCGGTGCGTCGCGGAATATCTGAGAACGAACAGCGGGTCGAGGTTGTTTATCGCGCTCGCCGAGAGTTCGGAACTCATCTTGTGCGGCTCGTCGAGAATCAGGACGGGACGCGTTTGGGCGAGCATTTCAATGCCGCTTTCCGCGATGAGTACGTCGTCTCTGCCTTTTTCGTAAAGCGTGTTGATGTCCTGCTTGTTGAACGATTGAATCGTGATGACCATTATCTCCAGTTGGTTGCTCCTGCAAAACGCGCTCAAGTCCGTGAGCCTGTCGGAGGAAAAGACGCGGAAATCGTACGGCATTCTGTCGAAAATCTTCTGGAAGTGCGGCTTGGTGAGCTTCAGGTTCGCCAATATGCCTTCCCTTATCGCCACGGATGGCACCACGATGACGAACTTCTTCAAGCCATAGCGCCTGTTGAGCTCCAGCATGGATCTGATGAAAATGTAGGTTTTTCCGGTTCCGGTCTCCATTTCCACGCTGAAGTTCGGCCGGTCGTAAAGCCCCTCGCCAAGCACGCTTGAAACGCGGGTAGACTGAATTCCATTTCTCGTCTGAATGGAGTATAGATTTTCGTTCAATTTCTCTAAGGAAACGATTTCAGGGTTGGAGTTAATTCCGAACGCAGGGGTATCGCCAGGTTTGGCCAAGGCTCCGTCGAAAAGTTCCACTACCGAATTGACTGCCTTGAGCTGGTACTCCAAATCCGAAATGAATTTTATGCTTACGCCCATTGCAACAACCTAAACCGTTTCGATTCTCATCTTCCGGGCGAGATTCACCTTCTGGGTGTCCGATAGCGCCGAGTCCAAGACGACGAGCTTGTCGTCCTTTTCGAGGTTCAGTTTCTTGACCGAATCCTCGTCAATCTTTTCGTCGAAGCATGCGAATAGTCGATGCCCGTTCTCGGCGACTCGGTAGAACTCATTCTTTCCGTGTTTTGCCTTTTCGATTTTCGAATCAAGCGCAAAACCTTCCTTCAGCATTATCTCGTAGAGCAAAGCATCCGGATCTGCCTTAGCCGCTCCCTTTGCGCTTTCTTCGATGTGCCTTGCCAGAGTGTTCGGATCGCTTGCTTCTTCCTCGTCCCAAACGAA
>CAZJQY010000132.1:0-4198 GCA_964548095.1 uncultured archaeon | reverse complement strand
CTCAGACTACGTGCTCGACCGCGTCCTCTCCGACGTAAAACTCATCGGCGACACCCGGCAGCTCGTCGGCGTCGTCTTCACCGACGTTTCGGCAGCCAACGAGCGGAAGATGAAGCGTATGGTTGTCCCCTTCCTCAAGCGCAAGAAGATTAACGTGTTAGGCCTCATCCCCCAAGACCCCCTGCTCAAGTCCGCAAGCGTAGCCGACATAGCCGACGCGCTTGGAGGCCGCATAATCTCCTGCGAGGAAAACAAGGGAGAACTCGTCAAATCCTTCATCGTCGGCGCCATGTCCCCCGAACAAGCCCTCAAATACTTCCGGCGCTCAACCGACAAGGCGGTGATAACCGGAGGAGACCGCGCAGACATAATACTTGCGGCGCTCGAGACCAAAACCAAGTGCGTCATCCTCACCGGCAACCTCCGCCCAGCTGCCTCAGTCCTCGCCCGCTCAGAGGAGACTGGAACACCCATCGTCCTCGTGCCACACGACACGGTAAGCACAGTCTACCTCGCCGAAAACCTCATCGGCCGCGTGAGCGTGTGGGGCGGGGCGAAACTCAAGCAGATGAAGAAGCTCATCAAGCAGAACATCGACTTGACTCCCATCTTTCAGGAGATTGGGGTGAAACCCTAATCCTCTAGATGAAGTAGGGCGCGAACACTACTGCGACAATTGAGACGAGCTTTATGAGTATGTTTAAGGACGGGCCGCTGGTGTCTTTGAAGGGGTCGCCGACGGTGTCTCCGACGACGGATGCCGCGTGAACCTGCGTTCCCTTGCCGCCGAATCCTCCCGACTCTATGTATTTTTTCGCGTTGTCCCATGCGCCGCCGGCGTTTGCCATCGTGATTGCGAGCAGGAAGCCAGTCACGATGTTTCCTGCGAGGAGGCCTCCCAGTGCCTCGGCTCCGAGGAGGAGTCCGACGGCTATTGGGGCGATTACCGCGATGATTCCTGGAGCGACCATCTCCTTGAGGGCTGCGGTGGTGCTGATTTCGATGCAGCGTTTGGAGTCTGCGCTTGCTTTGCCTTCCATGAGGCCGGGAATCTCCTTGAATTGCCGGCGGACTTCGTCGACCATCTTGTGGGCTGCGCGGCTGACTGAGTCGATGGTGAGCGACGAGAAGGCGAAGGGGAGCATGCCTCCGATGAGCAATCCCACGAAGACTTTGGGGTCGAGGACGCTGATTATCTTAAGCGAGGTCGCGGTGACGTAGGCTGAGAAGAGCGCGAGCGCCGTGAGTGCTGCGGAGCCGATTGCGAATCCTTTCCCGATTGCTGCCGTCGTGTTTCCGACGGTGTCGAGGGCTTCGGCGCGGCTGCGGACTTCCTTGCTCATGCCCGCCATCTGCGCTATTCCGGCGGCGTTGTCTGCGACAGGGCCGTATGTGTCTGCGGCAAGGGTCACGCCCAAGGTTGCGAGCATGCCTACTGCGGCAATCGATATCCCAAAGAGGCCCGCGTAGTGGTAGGCTGCGAGGATGGTTGCCGAGATGACGAGTATCGGGATTACCGTGCTCATCATGCCTGCAGAGAACCCCGAGATGATGTTGGTGGCCGAGCCGGTGAGCGCCGCCTCGGCGATGCTTCTCGTCGGCTTCCTGTCTGCTGATGTGTAGTATTCTGCCGAGAGGCCGATGATTATTCCGGAGGCGAGGCCGAGGACTGCTGGCAGGAACACATCCACCCAATCCCCCCCAAAGAAGTGGGCGGAAACGATGTATGCGAGTGCTATCATGGCGCCTCCTGCGATGAACATCCCCCTGTTCAAAGCCGAATTTATGTGCGCTTCATCCTTCACTTTCACGAACAGGGAGCCGAGGATTGAGGCGATGATTCCCGCGCCCGCCAGATAAAGCGGGACGAGCATGCCTTTCGTGCCGTAGGCGAGGAAGCCGAGTCCCATCGCGGCGATGATGGAGTTCACATAAGACTCGAAGAGGTCCGCTCCCATGCCGGCGACGTCCCCAACGTTGTCGCCGACGTTGTCTGCGATGACGGCGGGGTTGCGGGGGTCGTCTTCCGGGATGCCGGCCTCGACTTTCCCGACCAAGTCCGCGCCAACGTCCGCAGCCTTCGTGAAGATGCCGCCGCCCACGCGGGCGAACAACGCGATGGAGCTTGCCCCGAACCCGAATCCGATTATGTCAGCGAGGAAGTTGTTGGTGTCTGGGATGCCGAAGTAGAGGGCGGCGATGCCGAGCACGCCGATTCCCACAACACTCATCCCCATCACAAGGCCGCTTGAGAAGGCAACACGCAGGCCGCTTGCAATTCCCTCTTTCACCGCAAACGCCGTCCGGACGTTTGCTTTCGTCGCAATCCGCATGCCGATGTTGCCGGCGAGCGCCGAGCAGACGGCTCCGAGCACGAAGGCGGCAGCAACGCGCACGTTGATTGCGAGGGTGAGGATGGCAGCTACCGCGAAGACAAACCAGACGAGGATTCTGTATTCCCTGTTGAGGAATACCATCGCGCCGTCATGGATTGCGGCTGCTATCTCCCTCATCTTGTCTGTGCCGCTGTCTTTTTTGCTCACCCAGCGGTAAAGCGCCAATGCATAAGTGAGGGCTAGGATTCCCGTCAGAGAAACGAAAATCATTTTATCTAATACAATACGCAGTATCCCTTAAAAACCATTATGGTATACTGTCTTCCACTATCTTCTTATGGTTGAAAGCTAGCTTTGGGAGGGCAGTCAGCGGAAAAAACTGCGCTGCGGCCGCGTCATCGCCGCCGGCAAGCGCACCACCGACGACCTCGCACCTGAACGCGACCGTCACCGTGTGGCGCCTCGGGTCCCGGGCCGGGTCCGAATACACGCCGACAAGCCTCATTATCCTCACAGAAAGCCCAGTCTCCTCCCGCACCTCCCGGACACACGCAGCCTCGCAAGTCTCCCCAACATCCACAAAACCCCCCGGCAAAGCCCAACAACCCTGAAACGGAGGATTCTTTCTGCGAACCAGCAAAACCTCCCCCCCTCGGACAACCACCCCATCAACCGTCAAACAAGGACCACGATGCTCCACATTTAAATAATGCCCCCCATCAATAATAATCCTAAATTCTATACAACAACATAAAAACGGGCTCGTAGTCTAGTTCGGTTATGACGTCGCCTTTACGAGGCGAAGATCCCCGGTCCGAATCCGGGCGAGCCCACACCCTTTTCTTTCTTCCCGAAGAAAGAAAAGCGCGTCCGGAAAAGAAAGAAGGGATGTCATCGTCGCCTATCCCTAGCTCGTGATAGAACGCATTATTCCCCACTCCCTTTCTTTTCGGGCTGAGCCCCCCTCTTTCTTTGGGGGGGTTATCTTCTCTTGTTTTATTCTTAGTATACTATTATGGTGTAGGATGTTTGACGCTGAGAGGTTCGTGTCCGAGTCGGTTGGGAAAATCAAGGAGGAAGTCGGCTCGCGGAGGGCGGTCATCGGTTTGTCTGGGGGCGTGGACTCTTCTGTTGCCGCAGTGCTTGTGAACAAGGCGGTCGGCGGGAACCTTGTGTCTGTTTTCGTGGACACCGGCTTCATGCGGAAAAACGAGGGCACGCAGATTCAGGACGTCTTCGCCGGGAAGTTCGGCTTAAACTTCCGCCTCGTCGACGCCAGCAAAGAGTTCCTGAGCATGCTCTCCGGCGTCTCCGACCCCGAGGAGAAGCGGCGCATCATCGGCCACCACTTCATCAAAGTCTTCGAGCGGGAGGCTAGGCGGGAGAAGGCGCAGGTGCTCGTGCAGGGGACGATAGCCCCCGACTGGATTGAGACAGGCGGCGGCATCAAAAGCCACCACAACGTGACGCTTCCCTCGGGGATGAAGCTTTCTGTCGTCGAGCCGCTGCGCGACTTGTACAAGGATGAGGTGCGCAAAGTCGCGCGTGCGCTGGGGCTGCCTCGCGAGATTAGCGAGCGTATGCCTTTTCCCGGGCCGGGGCTTGCGGTGCGGGTTGTCGGGGAGATTACGAGTGAGCGGGTGAATGTGGTTCGTGAGGCTGAGGAGATTGTTCGCGGGGAGATTGATGCCGCTGGAATATCCTCGTGGCAGGCGTTCGCCGTCGTTTTGCCGGGGCGGGCTACTGGCGTTAAGGGCGACAGCCGGGACTACGGGTACATGGTGGCGGTGCGGGTCGTCGACTCCATCGATGCGATGACCGCCAGCATCAAGGAGCCAGACTGGAGCGTTCTGCGGAAAATC
>CAZJQY010000131.1:0-4247 GCA_964548095.1 uncultured archaeon | reverse complement strand
ATCTAAAGTTTCAACAAAGTCGCCTTATCGTGCTTTTCTGCCATGTCTCATCTTGCTGAGCCAGCAGTGAAGTGAATATTAACGAAACTTTTAAAGTGGATTATCTTGAATGTATTCTTTCCCTGTCTTCAATGCGATTTCAGCCTTTGCCAACTCGCTTCCCAAATAGGCTGCGTGGTCAAGCCTTGTCACCAAGCCCATTTCCACAATTTTAGCGTATATCTCCTCAGCAGTTTTTCCTTTGATTATCACGGTTGGCTTATCTCGTTTCGAAGCTGAGAAATGAAGAGCAACAATGACATCGTTGGCTCGGTCTATCATAATCTTGAAGCATCCTTTGGAATCAAATAAAAGAGGTTTGCGTTTTTCAGCTGTTGTTATGATTTGTGTTTCTGCTTCTATTTCTTCATTGTAAGGCTCTTCACGTATTCGTTTGTTTTTTAGTATAAGAAGGTCTAAGCCGAGGTCTTTGGGAACAGAGCTTCTCTTTTTCGCTAAAAACATCATTTTGGAGGCGATGGCTAATTCTTTTATGTTGCCTTTTGCCTTGTCGCTCTTCTCTGTTGACAACAAGATGCTTGCACCTATTTCAGATGCAATCCCAGCGAGTAGAGCATTAATCCCCACAGAGTCGGCGTCCATCAATTCCGTAACGTTGCCAACCCCGAAAAGAAGTGGAACATCTGGATTTCTCTTTGCAAACTTGTGGAAGGCAACTAACGACTCCATTATGCCTGGCATGTTTACTGGGTCCAGAATTAAATCACCTAAAATTCTTGTTATTTCCAGTTCTCTCGCCTTTCTGATGATTTCTTCTAGCAGGTTTACTCGTTCTTCGGCTGTTTTAGGGAAATATCCTTTGCGATGGTTTGTTGGAATAACCAAAACAGCAACTTTGGAGGCAAAAGCTGCCATGTCCTCAACGTTGCCAGCATCCACACTTAATACGAGGTCGGCGCCTGCAGAAACAGCCTCTCTAGCTTCATCTGGGTCAAGCGTATCAATGCTTACTGGCACGTTTACAGCGCTTTTGACTGCCTTAACAGCGCGTCGCGCATCTACTGGCCTAGACTCACCTGCAACCATGCCAACATCAATGATCTCAGCTCCAAATTTCACGTAACGTCGCGCAATCGCTTGAATCTCTTCATCCGATAACAAAGGTACGTCAATGATTTCAGCCATAACCCGCATGGGAAAATCTCTGCCTACGGCTAACTCTCTGACGAGCATGTTGCCCGGGCTTTTTAGCAAAATATTTCGGTTCTTCTCAGCGAGGTACATCTCTTGCAAAGCTTTGCGTTGAAGTTCGTCTTTAAGCAGGTCGCATGCAGGTGCTATTTTGGAAAGCTTTGCTTGATCTAGAAGATCTAACACTGTTGGCAGGTCAGCGGCATATCTTGGACCTTTAAAAGTTGGAATTTTCGTGGCGTCTTCTATTGTTGATGTGTCACCTTTGATTAATCCCGGAACCAAAATCATGTCAAAATCATGGAGATTTAGTCTTTCAGTTTCTTTCGCAATGTATTTGGGAGTTAACAAAGCGGCAACTGGAACTTTTAAGGCAAGAACTCTTGTTTTCACATTACTTTTTTGAGCATAATGCGTTACTATGTCTTTTGCGAGTAGTCCAGTGATTAAAAGTACCTTCATGATTAGCACCAACTTTAGGCTGGTAATTTTCTGATGATATCTTCTATTTGTCTGGGATGTTCCAAAACCATTACGCCATTCATTCGTTTCAGTTTCTTAACATTTTCAAGGTCGATCTCTCTAACGCGCAGTTTAATTTTCTCCCCATATTTGACAGCGCCAAAAGGACATGCAGCTATGCATAATCTGCAATTTTGGCAGAGTGCTAGGTTTATGTTAGGAATGCCGTTTCGAATCTGTATGGCAGAATAGGAACATGCGGTCACAATTGGGCATGGCTCGCATAGTTTGCATTCGCTTCTTTCAACACGATAAAGTAGTGTGGTCTCAATGAAGCCCGCTTGCTGGTCTGTAGGCACCATGTAAACAGGAACTTCTCCTTTCTGCGCTTGAGCGATAGCGTTTGTTACTAGGGTGTCGGCTATACCATACGCAACTTTGGCAACCGTGTTTCCACTGGCTGGTGAAACAATAAGCGCTTTGTAGATTCCTCTAAGTAGTCTTCCAGCTCGTGGAGAACTTGCGCCCTCTTCTGTTTCGGTTGCAACTTCCTGAAGATAGTTTCCATTAGAGATTCGCTCAAGCTGGTTCCAGAGTCCACACATCCTTACTACTTGGGCTCCGGCCGAAGACAGGTAGGTTGTGACGTTAACCTTGTTAGTTTTAACTACCTTATGCATGGTTTTGAAGGTTTCTTTTAAGAAATGGCTTGCGCCTGTTATTCCCCATGCGATTGACACCGACATTTTCAATCTTCCATTTTGAAGATAAATTAGAGATGTGGTAACTTTTAAACATAACAATTTGAGACAGTGGAATTTGTCAGCGTGCTCCTTTTAAAGGAGTTATTCGTATTCTAATCCTCTCAATTAACGCAATGGTGGGTTAATGTGAGCTTTCCCATAGACCTCTTAAGTCGAATCACTGATATCCAGTCTACAAGACCAAGTGTTCAACTCCGATTAACACGGGTTGGTGTCAAAAACCTAAAGCTAAGTCTACACATAATCGGAGAAGGCGGTTCGCTTTCGCTCGTGCCAACCATAGATCTCTTTGTGGACTTGCCAAGTGACAAAAGGGGCGTCCACCTGTCAAGAGACCCGGAATCGCTACATGAAATTCTACAAGAACAAGATACCTTCAAAGCAAACCGCATCGAAGACTTCTGCGAAACAATTGCACGCCGATTGCTGGACAAACATCAATATGTAAACAGAGCTGAAGTTCGTCTCCGAAGCAATTATGTTGTAATCCGCAAGCCACCCAACATTGGTAGCCCTACGCAAGAACCATGCAAAATTTTCGTCGCAGCCATAGCCACCAAAAAAGATGACAACACAACCGTCAATAAGATGGTCGGGGTAAGCGTTGTAGGTTTTACAACTTGCCCTTGCACTCAAGGGCTTCTAAAGGCGTTAACTGAAGAGAAACTCGTTCAACTAGGTTATGGAGAAGAAGATGTTAAGAAAATTACGGAAAACATACCTCTTGCGACGCATACCCAGAGAACCCAAGGCTCAATCCTCATGCAAGTTCCAGAGAATTTTTCAATAAACATCGAAGACCTCGTCGGCATCGTTGAGAACTCGATGAGTGGACAAACCTACGCTGTGCTGAAGCGTCCTGCTGAGGCTTCTGTAATTCTGGAGGCTCACAATAAGGCTCGATTTACCGAGGATGTCGTTCGAGAAATCCTTGGAGCCCTCGTGAGAAAATATGCAAACTTTCCCGATGAAACCCGTGTTTTCGCTCAGGCTTTTAGTCAGGAAAGCGTTCATAAACATGACATCGTCGCTGAGAGAACGGCAACTTTAGGAGAAGTCAGACGTGAGATTAACATCGAGTGATATTCAGCTATCCACTATTCTTGCCAGCTCAGAACATGTAATATCAATAAAGCCCCTAATGTCTTCTCCATGTCCAGTGATGTTGTAGAGTGGAACATCAACCCTAGAAGCCAACCATTCTAGTAACTCCTTACAAATTTTGAGCTTCGAAATTTTAACTTCAACCGACCTAACTTGCTTCTTTGAGTATTTGCCCACAATCTGGCCCAAATCCATTCCAGCCAACGCTACAAGTTTAGCTCCCATAGCCACCGCCAAGAAAACTGCTCTATCGCCGTCAGTAAAACCGCCAAAATTGTACACGTTAGGTCTAGGCTCAACCTGCGTAGTTCCGATGACATTTTTAAACTTAGGAACATACTTTCGCAATCGGCTAATGTTATCGCCGTGTCCATGAACCATCATAACAGAGCCAAGCCCATCGGCGCGAAGCAAATCATCAATGTTACCATCTAAGTCGGTTACAACCACATCTAGAACAACTTCAGCTAACTTCAAAAGCGCCGTAGTTGCGCCATCAGCTGATATAATTGCGCATTTTCTTAATAAGCTCTCCTTTACAATCCGCTGCAAATCTTCTTCTAAAGACGGGCCAGCACCAAACACCAAAACTGGCTTACCAGAAAGCAAAGCTTTCAATTCTTGTGGGTCAATCGCTCTATGAGATACCAGCTGGCTTAAAACATCTGTTGCAAGCTGGTCTTTGGAGCGGTCGTAACCAAAAGTGTTAATGATTTTGTTGTACCA
>CAZJQY010000130.1:0-4255 GCA_964548095.1 uncultured archaeon | reverse complement strand
AAACGACACGGTGATATAGCGTGAGTGTCCGGGGTTTTCTTTTGGGCGTGAGGGCTTCGCTTATCGCTTCCAGCTGCTGCACGATTCCCCTCGCCTTGGTCTTCCTCTTCAGCGCGTCCGGGGTCGGGAGCGTGACGGCGGCGCTTGCGATACCGAAGTATAAAGCGTACTTTGTTTCTGCCGGAACGGTTTTCCTGTTGGCCTCAATTTACCTTACAATACGGCGGAAGTCCGGCGGTTCGTGCACGCTCAAGGATGTAGGGGATAGCCGAGGTTTAATCCTTGTGAGTGTTGTGACCTATATCGTCTTGACGCTTTTTGTCCTGAACCTTCTCCTCCCGTTTATTGCGGAGCTGTTGTTCTCGTAAGTGCTGTTTACGGCTGGTCTCTTTTTACGTGCAGGAGAACAAAAGCGGGTGAACGAAGTGAGAAAAAATTGGGCGAATGAGGCGAAGCCGAATGAGCCGTTTAGCCGCTCTTATATGACCAAGACTCGAAGTGGCGAGGCAAGGACTTCGCAGAAGTCCGCAGAGTGCAAGCGAGTCGCAATATTATTTACGTTCAGATATATCGTCCTTCTCTTTACTGACCCATAGAAGACATGTGTCATACAATTTTTGGTTATTGAATAATGTTAACATATTATCACATAATGATGAATCTTTCTGTTCTATGGCAAAATTAATAAAACACCAGGGAATATCACTATCGATAGTATCACTTATACATCTTTCAAACTTTTCATCATAGACGATGGAAACACAAGTGTTGTTTCTGCACCTGCACTCCCAAAATGGGCCGGCTACTGCTGCGGCAGGTGCGTATTTTATTCCAGTTGTATTAGTGAATTTCTTGTTTAAACAGTCATTCCTAATATTATCCCGTTTGCAATCTGAGTCGTTTTCACAGACCTTATATCCCTTTAAGATGGAATCACCTAACTTGTCTTTAAAAAAGTGGTAGCAATGGAAGTGTAATAAGAATTCTTCACCAATGTAATCGCAAATTGATATGTTTTCACTTTCTATTGCAACCTGTCTATAACACTCCTTATCCCAGTCATCAAGCATATTCTCACAGATTGAGATGTTATAATTTTCCCTTGCAACCTCGAGGTAGCATTCAGCTTTAATACTCTCACCATATGGTTCCAACGAAATATTTTCGCAGATGGAAGTGTCTCCTTTTTCTGCAGCAACCTCACTATAACACCTATACTTGAAAAAGTCAAAGGAGATGTTGTCACATCTTTCAAATCCTAAGCTTGTTGAAGTCGTCTTGAATATAGTGGTTGTTGTCGTTGTTTGTTTTTCACTGATGCAACCGCTCAGAATTACTAATCCAATTACCAGAAGACTTAACCACTGCATGGTTACCAATTAAATAATCAATCTAAAAACTCTGTCGTAACTAAGGCGGCGAGCTTGCAGTTCATATAACACGTATTTATAGGCGCATTAACGAGAGTTAACATCTCGGAAACGCTCGTGGGGTTTCTCCGCGAGACTGACTAATTACCGGATATGAAAGACAAATTTAATCGGGAGATAACAAGCCTCAGGATATCGGTCACCCAAAAGTGCAATCTCGGGTGCGCGTACTGCCACCGGGAGGGGGAGGAAAATCCCTCGCAGGAGATGTCTTTGGAGGAAATCCGAGCCCTCGTACACCAGATGGCCGCGCAAGGCGTGCGCTACGTAAAGATCACGGGCGGTGAACCGCTCATGAGAGAAGACATCGTCGACATAGTCTCGGCGATCTCGCACGTCCCCGGCATAGAAGAGGTGTCGATGACGACGAACGGGACCCTCCTCCCCCGGTTTGCCAAGCCTCTTGCGGAAGCAGGCCTCAGGCGCATAAACATCGGCTGCGACTCAATCTCAAGCATCCCCTTCAAGAATACGGAGGCAATCCTCCCCGGCCTTTCTGCCGCGAAAGCCGCAGGCCTCTCGCCGGTAAAGCTAAACATGGTGGTACTAACGGGCATAAACGACCACGAAGTCTGGAATATGGTAGATTTCGCAGGAAAGCACGCTGCAATACTCCAGCTGATAGAGCTGATACCCAACGAGGATGCCGACTACTTCCAAAGACACTATTACAGTCTCAAGCATATCGAGGAGCAGTTGTCGCGGCTGGCTCACTTCAGCCTGCAGAGAAGCATGCACGGCCGGAGGCAATACTACCTCGCGGACGCCGTCGTCGAGGTGGTGAGGCCCCATAATCGGGCGTTTTGCTCGGCATGCAATCGGATACGCGTCACAAGCGACGGAAGGCTGAAACCCTGTTTGAGGACGAAAAAAGCGGTAAAGATTGCGGGCTCCTTCCGAGACTCGCTGGATGACGCGATAAAAAATCGGGTGATATATTGTGAACGCATCAATGATTGACATCTCAGGCAAGCGCCCTCTGAAGCGCACAGCAGTTGCTGAGGGATCTATCAAACTTAAGCCCGAGACGATTGAAACCATGCGGAAAGGGAAAGTCCGCAAAGGCGACCCCCTCGTCATCTCGGAGATAGTGGCAATAACCGCCGTAAAGAAAACCTCAGACCTCATCCCCCTCTGCCACCAGATCCCGCTCGAACACGTCGGCGTCTCCTTTGACGTCCTCGACGGGCGAGTCAAGGTGCAGGTTACCGTCTCTGCGACGGCGAAGACTGGCGTCGAGATGGAGGCGCTTCTCGGGGTGGTGATGGCTTTGACGACCGTATGGGACATGGTAAAGTACCTTGAGAAGGACGGAGCCGGCCAGTACCCTACCACACGAATCGAGGGCGTGAGGATTCTTAGGAAAGAGAAACATGAGCCATAGACAACACCGGAGCGACGCTCCGAAGGCGGTCTCGTGCGCCGTCGTGACGATAAGCGACACGCGGACTGAGGAAACCGACGAGTCTGGGAAAATGCTCAAGGACATCCTGCTTAAGGGGGGGCACTCGATTGTCGCGTACTCTGTCGTCCCAGACGACATCGAGGCCATCCGCGGCGCGGTGGAGTCTCTCCTCTCATCCGGCGCGGACGTGATATTCACCAACGGGGGAACCGGCATCTCGAGGAGGGACGTAACCCCTGAAGCAGTCTCCCCCCTCATCGATAAAAAGCTTCCGGGATTCGGGGAAATCTTTCGGCACCTAAGCTTCAGGGAGGTTGGAGCTGCGGCGGCTCTGTCGCGGGCGTTTGCGGGAGTCTCGCGCGGGAAACTGGTCGTCTGCCTCCCCGGCTCAAAGAACGCGGTACGGCTGGGCGCAGAATTGCTCGTCTCTGAGCTCGGCCACTTCGTGTGGGAGGTAAGAAAATGAGCCCCCCGAGGAAGTCGAAAGAGCTTGCAAGCGTTGCTTACGCAAGGAAGCTCATCCTCTCAAACGCGCGCATGTTGGGTTCCGAGCGGGTGGGTGTGGACGAGTCGTTGGGGCGGGTTTTGGCTGAGGACGTTGTCTCAAAGATTGATGTCCCCCACTTCAGGAAGGCTGCGATGGACGGCTATGCGGTCCGCTTCCGGGACACTGTTGGGGCGACTGGGGGGACTCCGGCGAGCCTTAACATCATCGGCTCCGTGTTTGCGGGGGACGTTCCTTCAGTGCGCCTGCGCCCTGGCGAGTGCGTCGAGATTGCGACTGGCGCTATGCTACCTGAGGGCGCGGACGCCGTGGTCATGGTCGAGTATACGTTCAAGAGCGGGAATCTCGTTCTCATACGGCGGCAGGCATCCCGCAGCGAGCATGTCGTCTCAGTCGGCTCAGACATCCGCCGCGGAACGCGCGTCCTCTCCAAGGGGCTCGTCCTTGCGCCCCGTCACACGGCGGTCCTCTCATCGCTTGGGCTTGCGAGGGTTTCCGTGCGCAGGAGGCCGCGCGTCGCCCTCATATCCACGGGCAACGAGCTTCTCTGGCCCGGGCAGAGGCTTTCTCCGGGGAAGATTTATGGGATAAACAATCAGGCTCTGCGTCATGAGTTGTCTCTTGCCGGCGCGGAATTCGTCGACTTGGGTTTGGTCGGAGACGACCCCTGTGTCATTGCCCGGCGTATCCGCAGGGCGGTCGGGGAGGCTGACTTCGTCCTCGTCTCGGGGGGTTCGTCGGCTGGGCGGGAGGATTTCATGCCCGAGGTTGTCGCAAGGCAGGGCCGCGTCCTACTGCACGGTGTGTCAATGAAGCCCGGCAAGCCGCTGCTCGTCGGAAAGGTTTCTGGCAGGCTAGTTGTCGGGGTTCCCGGCCACCCGGCGTCTGCGCTGACGGTCTTCCACGTCTTCATAA
>CAZJQY010000129.1:0-4276 GCA_964548095.1 uncultured archaeon | reverse complement strand
ACTCGCGGGATAGGCCGACGGCGGCCTTGAATTCTGGGTCAGACATTCTTTTTCTTTGCGTTATTAGTCCATCCCAACTTTTTATTGAGAATAGTTATCAAGTTTGATAATTATTGTTAATCAAAGTATTTAAATACCCGGTGCTATTATTAAACATGAACAAAATACGACTCCTCAAGAAACTCGAAACATACCCCCTGTTCACCATAAACGATATATCAAAGATAACGCAGAAGTCGCCGGAATACGTGAGGCTCCTCCTGTACAGACTCCTTAACGGACAGCACATACAACGGATAGAAAAAGGCAAATACACAACCCACGAAGACCCTTTAGTATACGCAAGCCACATAATAACACCCTCCTACTTGAGTCTGTGGACTTCGCTTAGGTACTACAACCTTACCACGCAATTCCCCTTGGAAACCACTATCATGACCGCGAAAAACAAAAAACAAATAACAGTGGGCGAAGAAACAATCACCTTTACAAAAACAAAACACATGTGGGGATACGAAAAAATAAACTATAACGGATTCGAGGTATTCATGGCAGACAAAGAAAAAACAGCAATAGACGGACTACAATCAATGAAACTGCCAACAGACGAGATAAACAACGTAATATCCGAATGCAATCAAAAAAAGCTGGTAGACTATGCAATAAAGACGAGAAACAAAAGCGTAATCAAGAAAACAGGCTACCTGATGGAACACAACAACATACAAGCCAGCCCACTACTAGAGTACATAGACGGAAACTACGTGCCCCTAGACGGGAACCGACCCAAAAAAGGCGAAAGAAACAAGAGATGGAAAATCATCGTAAACACCGCATTAGAATGAAAAAATGATTACGAAAGAACAACTCCACGAAATAGGAAGAATAAAGAAACTAAACAGAGGGCAAGCCGAAAAAGACTACCTACTAGACCTGATACTCCACAGTACGACAACAAACACAAAAGACGAACTTGTTTTCAAAGGCGGGACATGCCTCAACAAGGTGTACAACATGAACCGCTTCAGCGAAGACTTAGACTTCACGCAAACAAAAAAACTAGACCTCAAGAGACTAACAGAGACGATAATCCGTGATCTAAAATATTTCAACATCGAAGCCACTGTAGAACAAAAAAAAGTATACGATTCAGTTACTACGAGATTCAGGGTAAAAGGGCCCCTTTACACAGGAGATGACAAATCAACCACGACACTCAGAATGGACGTTAACCTTAAGTCAACGGTGATACTTCCGCCAGAGACAATACACCTAAGTTCCCTGTACCCTGAAGTGCCATCAACACACGTACTCGTAATGAACAAAAAAGAAATCCTTGCCGAAAAAATAAGGGCTCTGTCAACGAGATCCAAACCACGCGACCTCTACGACATATACTACTTACTCGGGAAAAACGTGGCGATAGACAAGCAGCTCGTAGAAGAAAAACTCGGGTACTACAACGAAAAATTGGATGTAAGAAAAATAGAGGCCGCAATAGAAGAAGTAAGGAACTCCTGGAGCAGGGAAATGAAAACACTAACAAGAGACCCCCCGGAATACCATGAAGTCGCAAGACTCGTCTCACGCAAACTAAAAGAAGATTTATCTAAATGAGAAAGAAGTCTGCTTTGCACCCGAGTTTCGGTAGGGTGTCTTGCGCGACCTCAACTCCTGCGCCGTATGCGTCCCACTCTCGGCTTAAGCCGACTGTGGCCTTGAATTCAGGGCACTCATCCTTAAAGGGCGCTCAAGCCGGCCCTCTTGACTCCTATAGGAGTTTCGCTTGCCATGGGTGCTGCGTTAAGCCGGTAGAGTTTGTATCGCACGCTCACCCACGCGACGAGGGAGTATACTATGTCAAATGCTATGAATGCGATAAAGTATATTGGGTGGAAGAAGCCGCTGAGCGTCAGCAGTAGAATGAGGAGTTTCACTAGTGGCCTCTGCAGGAAGACTCTTGCGGAGACTCGGCTAGGCAGGCTTCTGTACTGGAAGGCGTTTGGTTTTCCGTTAATCATTTTGTCGGCCCAGTCGTTGCTGTACTCGTCTATTATGCCGGCTAGTATCAGCAGGCCGAAGGGCAGCCACTGGATTTCCACGAACTGGTGGAAGACGACTGGCACTAGGATGAGGATGAATACGCCCACACGGAAGGCGATTGTGTCTATCTTCTGGGTGACGCCGACGGCTATGACTATTGCAAGGAATATTGTGGCTGAGGAGGAGTCTAACACCATAAGAGCGCCCATAAGTAACGCGGTCGGTACGGCAAGCAGTGTTGCTATCTTCTTGCTGAACATGCCGGCGTCGAAGGCTTGGTCGATGTACTTTAAGGAGCCTCCTATGGCGCCGTAAGATAAAACGATTATGAAATACTTTACTGTTGTTTCTAACGCTTCTGGTGGGATCATCTTGTCTTGTGACTCCACCCCAAAGACCACTACCCAGTAATTAATGTGAAAAAAGGTTAAAAAATACAAAACAGCTACTTTTCATCGAGAATCTTTATTATCTCCCGGCGGGTGTTCTCCATCTCGACTTCAAGGAGGCCGCGGTTTGAGAGTGCCGGAACAATCGCGACCAACGCGGTGTCCAACCCCGGCAGAATGAAGAACATGACGTCCCACTCCCCCAACTCGAAGTATACTTTGTCTAAGCCGTATTCGCTGTAGTGGCTTATGACATCGAATAACTCGTTTATTGTTCCCTTCAACGCATCCCAGATGCCTAAAACTTCCTTGGTGAAGCCTTCTGAAACCGGGAAGATACCCTCAAGGTTCTTGCGGACGACGCCACATTGGTGGACGTCGTCGAGCTTTATCAGGTTTTCCGTGAGCACCCGGGAGATAGCCTCCTGCCTGGATTCCATGCGTGTTCAGTTGGGATAGATTTTGGGGTGGGTGGTTGTTTGAAGACGGCTATATTATCCCCTTTTTCTCCATTGTTTTTATGTAGACGCCGTTTGGCCCGAATTCGAGCATCTGGGATTTTAGGCTGTGTTTGGTGACGCGCATTTTCCTGATTTTGAAGGTGCGGGTGTCGAGTGCTTCGTTTGCGCGGGCTATGAGGACGCCGTCGGCCACGTATTCCTCGATTTCGTATTTGCTGATTCCGTCTTCTTCCCTCATTTCGGTGATGAGGAGGGAGGTGAGCCGGTTGGACTTGAGTTCGTAGTTGATGTTAACGAGCATCTTCCGTACGTCGTTTGGGTCGTCGACGAGGACGTTTAGGGCGGGGAGGCTGTCGACGGCTATGCGTTTGGCTTTGATTTTGTGGGCTGCTTCGACGGCCAGTGCGACGACCTTCTCCATGTCGAATTCGCCGGGCAGGAGGCTGAAGCTTTTTTTCGGGGTGATTGGGAGTGTTGACACGAAGTCTTTGAGGCCGATTTTGGAGAGGGACGTGTCGATGAGGATTAGTTTGTCTTCGTCTTCGTACTTTTTGATGTCCATGTCGAAGCGTTTCATGTCGGAGCGGATTTCGTCGGCGTTTTGCTCGAGCGTTACGAAGACGCCGTTTTCCCCGTATTTTTTGATGCCGTTTAGGAGGAATTGGATGGCGAATGTCGTCTTTCCGGTGCCGCAGGTTCCGGCGAGGAGTATCGTTCTCCCGCGCGGGAATCCGCCGGTGATTAAGTCGTCTAAACCATCGATGCCCGTCGGACAGCGTTCATTCATGTCAACCATTTTTTTTTACCTCACACGCATTAGTGAAACCAACAATGCTTAAGTATGTGAGGGCGCCTATAAAAAGGATACAGGGGATGCTATCGCGTGCTATTTAAATCTTAAACAGAATACTTAACTTAAAATGGCCGCTAAGAAGGACAAATTAATTCTCTGGTTTGATGAGCTGGGGATACAGGATGTGCCGTTGGTCGGCGGGAAGAACGCCTCCTTGGGCGAGATGTACCGGAAGCTTACGAAAGGGGGTGTGCGAATCCCAAACGGCTTCGCCATCACGGCGACAGCCTACAAGCACATAATCTCCTCCTCGCACATCGGGGACAAACTCAAGAGAACGCTCGCAAACGTCGACACCGGCGACGTCGAAGACTTGATGGACAGGGGCCAGCGGGCGCGGGAGCTCATCCTCAACGCCGAATTCCCGGCGGCGCTCAAGAAAGAGATTACTGACGCCTACCGGAAACTGTGCCGGCAGTACGGGAAAAACACCGACGTCGCAGTCCGCTCCTCAGCCACAGCCGAGGACCTGCCGGACGCAAGCTTCGCCGGCCAGCAGGAGACGTACCTGAACATCCGCGGCGAGTACC
>CAZJQY010000128.1:0-4285 GCA_964548095.1 uncultured archaeon | reverse complement strand
GATTTGGATATCTCGGCAACCGACATCGGAGAGAAATTTGTGATTTGGCTCACTTCGGTAAAACAAATATCGTCTCAGCCCACTGCTTTATGTAACTTTTCTTTCCAGCGCCCTGCCCAAATATCCAGGACCCGGTATACGGAAGGTAGCACGATAAGGGTAAGAAACGTACCCGCTATCAATCCGCAAATTATTGCGACAGCAGCGACTGACCGTGCCTCAGAGCCAATTTCATGTCCAAACGCGAGAGGTAGTATACCGAAGACAGTGGTTGCCGCAGTCATGATTACCGGCCTCATCCTCACAACAGCACCCTTAACAATCGCCTCGTCACGAGACAAACCACTGCGCCTCAGATGATTAATGTAGTCAATCATTACTATTCCATTGTTCACTATCACGCCAGATAGGACCAGGATACCGGCAAGTGAAGGAAGAGCCAGAGATTTTCCGGAAATCGCCAGCCCCAATATCACACCGATGATTGCGAACGGCACGGTAAACATTATTGCAAACGGATGAATCAGTGACTCGAACTGTGCTGCCATTATCATATACACCAGAAGCAATGCAAAAATCAATATCTTTGCCATCTCAACGAATACGTCCTGCATACGCTCCGCTTCACCGCCATATTCCATAATATAGCCCTCTGGTAGAGCGAGTTTTTTCAACGCCTGCCCGACATCCTGCATCGCGAGACCAAGATTTCTTCCGGCAAGGTTAGCCGTCACTTTTCCGGCATTCTTCTGGTTCTCTCTCATGAGCCGAAGAGACCCGAGTCCAACTTTTGGTTTTGAAACCTCTTCGACACGAACCGTTTGACCAATTGAATTAACAAAAGAGACATCTCCTAATTTTCCTGGCTTGATAGGGTATCCGATATCCGTATAAACCCTCATATCCAGTTCCCGTCCGCGATAGAAGTAGTTCCCTGCGCGAACCCCTTGAAGTACGCTCTCAACTGCCATTGCTGTTTCATTAGCCCCTGTCCCGTGCGCTGCGAGTTTCTCCCTATCCAGCGACAAATGGAACTCCTGCTTGCGCTCCTCAAATGATGATTCGACATCAGTTATTCCGGGAATGTTTGAGAGAACAGAACTTACCTGTTCTGCTGCTTTCTCCAGTATCGCTCTATCCTGACCCATTAATTTCACCACCACCGGCGGCTGGGACTGGCCACCTGATATCATTCCCTGACTCGCACTTGTGAACTCAAATTCAGCTCCGGGAATTGAAGAGGTCTTCTGCCGTAAACTGTCAAGTATCTCCGCAGAACTGCGCTTCCGGTCTTTCCTGTCTTTCATGCGGAGCATCAACATGGCCTCATACGGTCCACGTGGACCGGTACCAATAGCTGCGTTCATTTCGCCGCCGCTAACTATCCCTACGTAACCCGAACAAAGCAGAATATCGGGGTCCTCCAGGATAAAATGCTCAAGTTGACCCACAACCTTTTCTGTCTCTCCGAGTTTCGTACCAAGCGGCATCCTTACATTTACGGTTACCATTCCTACGTCCATAGCCGGGAAGAACTCTTTCTTCATAAATACAACAATGCATATTGCAGCGAGAAACATACCGATCGTGGTTAGAATAATCCTGCGGTTATGGCTGATTGCCCAGTGCAAAAAGTTCTGATACTTGTCCTTCAGTGCCTCAAACCAGTTTGTCTTGCGATTGAGACCATAGGCATTGACATCTGACTCGCGGAATACACGTGCAGCAAGCATCGGAACCAAACTCAAAGCAACCAGAAGAGAGGCAAGCAATGCAACTGAAATTGTCACACCCATTTGTTGAAAAAGCATTCCAGCTATACCCTGGAAATAAAACAACGGCACGAACACCGCAATCGTCGTGAGAGTTGATGCGGTAATTGCCATACCAACTTCAGTCGGAGCTACCAGTGCAGCTTCTCTTCTGCTCTTGCCTTCACCCATATGCCTGTAAATATTTTCAATGACGACAATTGCATTATCCACCATCATTCCACCGCCAATAGCAAAACCAATAAGCGTGATGAAATTCAGAGTGTAGCCAAGGAAATGCAGCGGAACAAACACTGCCACCAGTGAGAGAGGAATTGCAAGCGCAATCACAAGAGTCGGCCTGATATGTCTGAGGAATATGTAAAGTATGAGTACAGCCAGCAGGGCCCCGCCAATAGCCATACCGCCGGTCACCTTTATAATCCTCTCTATTATATCTGCCTGGTCAAAAACAGTCGCTATCTCAACGGCTCCAGAGAGTCTTTCCTTGAGCGATGAAATACACTTTCTGACTTCCCTGGAAACAAGGACGGCATTCTTTCCGGATTCCTTGGTAACCATGAGCAAAGCAGCTGGTTCGCCGTTTATCGTGGCACTGCCACGCAGGCCCACGTCTGACATTTTCACTCTTGCCACGTCTTTTACGTATATCGGCACACCGTCCTGCCATGCCAGGACGGTGTTTTCTATCTCTGAAAGATTTACGAATTTGCCCTTGCTGCGCACCAGGAATTCGCGGTAGTTTCCTTCGACATAACCAACCGAGTAGTCCTGATTCTCTCTCCCAAGGGTCCCCATGACCTGCATAAATGGTATTCGTTTTGCCTCCAAACTCGGCCCGTCCAGGACTATCCTGACTTCCTGCTTACCGCCTGCGTAAACCAGAACCGAAGCTACGCCATCAACCTGTTCCAGCTCTGTCTTAATATTCCTGTCCACGAAATCAAACAGTGTACCGGTAGCCAATTCCCCGGAAACGCCATACATAACCAGTGGCATAAGAGACGTATCAAACTTCATTACCATTGGCCGGGCGGCATCTTCCGGCAGATAATCCGTGACAAAGTCAATTTTCTCCCGAATGTCCTGTGCTGCCGTGTCAAGATTCGTACCCCAATTAAATTCTGCAATTATGACTGAAATACCTTCAAGTGAAACCGAATTTATGTTCTTTATACCACCAACGCCAGCGACTGCCTCTTCCAATGTTTTGGTTACGGTACTCTCAATGTCTTCAGAAGATACCCCTCTGCATGTAGTCACTACGGAAATGACCGGATATGTTATATCCGGCAGGAGGTCCAGGCCAAGCCGGGTTAGCGACAAAATCCCAAGGACAGCAACTACCAGAAACAGCATCATTATCGTTACCGGTTTCTTTATGGAAAATTCAGTTATGTTCATCTTTCCCTCTGTTTGTCACCAATGTTCTGTCACCAAATCATCCTCACTTCTGCATTCTCCGGTATCCCCCAGCCACCTTCCACTATTACTGTATCCACATCGTTCGCACCAGAAGTCAATTCTGTTAATCCTTTATACGTAGGCCCGGCTGTCACCGGAATAAATCTGGTATGATTGTCGGTAACCGTGACTAAATAAGCACCTTTGTCGCCTTCCAGAACCGCCTTCTCCGGGACAACAAGCGCATTACGATGAATTGCAGTCGCGACTTCTGCTCGCGCAATTACTCCGGGAGTCAGCAATCCCTGATGGCTCTTAATCGCTATTTCCACGCGTGCCTTCCTCTGTGGTGCTTCAAGTATTTTTGATATTGTCTGTACTTTTCCTGGAAATGTCCCATCGGGAAGACTGTCTACCGTTACCTTGCAGTTTTGTCCTGGACTAATGCTCTCCATTTGCACCTCTGTCACATATGTTACCAGTTTAACTTTATCCAGGTTTCCGACTTGCGCCACCGGCGCAGTCGGTGCAACCTGAGTTCCGATTTCACCGTAAACATCAAGGACGGTTCCATTTATTGGACTTTCTACCTGATGAAGTGAATAATTCATACCAGGGACGTCTCTGTCTATTAAGACCAGCACCTGTCCTTTTTTCACGACATCACCAGGGCGACATTTGATATGTTCAATCCGGCCGGCGGCGCGCGGAAATACCTTTATCTGCGGGTCTGCCTCAATCACTCCGGTTACCCTTTCAATCACAGGCATATCCATACAAGTTACCGAAGCTACTACCACATTATACGCGCCTGTGCCCGGTCCCTCTCCGGATGGCTCAAGGACTATCGCTTGCTGTCTGATAATCTGCACAACCACCAGGCCTACTATCACTGCAATCACTATCCACAGCACTGGTAACTTTTTCTTATTCATAAGTTCCCTCCGGGTTCATGGTTTGGGTTAGTCCGCACGCATTCTGGAGTGCTGTCCAAGCATCAAGGTAATCAGCAATTGCTTTTAAACGGTTAGTACGCGCACGAGTGAGAGCGAGTTCACTATCCAGATACTCCAAATTGGTTGCAAGTCCGTTCCTGTACCGCTCTTCTG
>CAZJQY010000127.1:0-4289 GCA_964548095.1 uncultured archaeon | reverse complement strand
TTTCTACGACAAAAAAGGCTGAAAAATACCACCTCAAACTGTCAAACTTGGGCTATTAGTAAAATTTGTAGCGCTTGTAGTAGACCTAAAACTCATCTCTGTTTTAGGGTATTTTTTCCCAGCTTCTTCATGTCGCCACCCATACTTAGGCAGTAATATTTGTGGTACTATACAACTAGCTCTTGGTGAAGGTTCGCTATGCTTTAAAGTAATAAGCGATTGTGTATGTGAACGTTGCCCCTTTAATTCCCACTCACGAGCATTAGGAATAGGTAGGTTGTTCTCTTTTATCCCAAGAAGAGTTTCTAAAGTATTCCCAACAGCCCCATCGTTACGTATGTCACGTGTTTCTTTAACGCTTTTGTACCAGCCTTTTTCAAAAATATTGCGAATCTCCGCTATTAGTTCTTCTTTGCTGTATAAATCCATTCTGCGGTGGTCGCCAAAAATCTAGGAGGTATTCAAACGTAACGCCCATAGTAATGTAATTGTTGGGCCATCCGAATATCCCCATTTTGTTTACAATACTCCTCCTATCCCATATAATAATATTCCGCAGTTCGTATCCTTGTTTTCTTAGTTCCTCGACAAGGGAGATATGGATAGTGATTCTTTTATTCTCCCACCACATATCCGGAACATTAATAACACAATGGGCTTTAGGTTTTAGTAATGGTTTTAACTCTTTGAAAATTACACCCATCTCTTTAGCGTACTCTTCTAATGCAAGTACACCTAAATCACGGGGGTCTTGAGAGTATTGCTCAACTTTTCCTAACTGACCATTATCCCTCTCTCTTCTTGATTTGTTTTTCCTCGCCCGATTGAGTAGATTAGCGTAAGGGGGGGATGTAAAGATTAGGGATAGGCTCTCTTCATTAAAATATTTTGGGATATTCCTAGCATCATCTTGTACTGCAATTTGATGTGTTTTTTTGAATAGTTTCTCGTCAGATAATCGCTTTCCACAAAGTCGGATGTAATCTTCTTGTAAGTCAAAACCAACAGCATTTCTATGCGTATCCCATGCTGCAACAAGCGTAGTTCCACTTCCAATAAAGGGGTCTAAGACTAACTCACCTTCATGAGTAAATAATTCTATAACTTTCCTTGCAAGGGAGATGGGGAAAGTAGCGGGATGAAGATTTTTATCTCGAATATCACGTTTTTCATAATAAAATTCCCAGACTCCAATTTGACTCTTCATCCACTCTTTAGCTTCCATGCAGTTTATGTGACTTTCCTTACAATCACATGTTTTGGTATGACCGATGGAAATCTTTTGTGAATGAAGTTTATCGCCTTCGAATATCATTTTGGGCATATCTTGAGAGATGTATACGTTTCCTTCCATTTTTTAGAGGATTAGTAGTAGAGTATTATGTTTGAGATTTTAAGTATCATAAAACTATTTACTGAGAGCATGGGAAAAATAAAAATTGTGCGCCCTCGGGAACTCTCCGTCCCTTCGGGGCTTCGCCTTTGGCTCGGAACTCCGCTTAGCTAATCTGATACAGGAGCTTAAGCCGGGAATCTACTTTATACTGTTACTTTTCGTTCCTGTATTTTGGTTCGTGCGTTGTGTTCGATGAGCCAGAGGTCTCGCATCTGGCCGGGGTTTATGAAGGTTATTGCGTGGCCTTTTTTTCCGGCGCGTGCTGTGCGTCCGATGCGGTGGACGTAGGTGAGGGGCTCCTGCGGGAGGTCGTAGTTTATGACGTGGCTTATGTCGGAGATGTCTAGTCCGCGGGCTGCGACGTCGGTTGCGACGAGGAAGGTGATTTTCCCTTCCCGAAGCTTTGATATCGCCTTCTCGCGGGCGGCCTGCGAGAGGTCTCCGTGGATTCTGTCGACGGCATACCTCCTCTTGTGCAGGATGCCGTAGAGGGATTCGACCCAGCGTTTGGTCTTGCAGAAGATGAGGGCTTTGCTCGGCTTCTCCTCCTTAAGGACTTGGAAGAATGCGTCCATCTTGCTGTTCTGGTGGACTACAACGTAAAACTGCTGGACGTCGTCGCCGACGGTGAGTTCGTCGTCGTCTGAGCTTGCGGTGATGAACTCGGGGTCGCTCATGTAAGTTACCGCAATCCGTTTGATTTCGTCTGGCATGGTGGCTGAGAAGAGCATCGTCTGCCGTTTCGCGGGCGTGTGCCGGACAATCCATTCCACGTCTTTTATGAATCCCATGTCCAGCATGCGGTCGGCTTCATCGAGGACGAGGAACCCGATTTTGTCGAGCTTGAGGTTGCCGCGCTTCAGGTGGTCGATGATGCGGCCGGGGGTGCCGACGACGACGTGGGCGCCCCTTCTAAGCTGGCTTATTTGGGTGTTCATGGAGGCTCCGCCGTAGATTAAGGCTACGTTTACTGCCGAGCCTGCGAGCTTCTCGAATTCGGCGGCCACCTGTACTGCGAGCTCTCGGGTGGGGGTGAGTACCAGCGCTTGCGCGGCTTTCTCTTGCGGGTGAATCCGCTCGATGATGGGGATGGCGAAGGCGAACGTCTTGCCGGTCCCAGTCTTAGCCTGTCCGATGACGTCTTTGCCGGCGAGCGCCGGCGGGAGTACGAGGTCTTGGATGGGTGTCATGTCCTCGAAGCCGAGGAAGCGTATGTTCTGGAGTATGTCTGCCCTGATGCCGAGTGAATTAAATTTTGCCATAGTATGTGTTAAAACGATTCTTGTTTGCTGATGTTGTGTCGCTGAAAACTCTAGTCCGGGGAAATTCCGCGGGACTGAAACAGCCCTTACTATTTGGGAAGGTGTCCTTAATAAATATAATCTGGCTTATTGGGGTCAGTCTTCGGCTGGTTTCTCGCCTCCTTCAGGCTTTGCCTCCTGCGGTTGCCCGCCCAGTTTTTTGATTTCTCCTTCGACTTCTATGAGCTTCTTCTGGTAGTCGCGGGCGATTTCCTTGAAGCTTTCTTCGTCTAGCTGCCGTTTCATGTATTTTTTCCGGGAGAGTTCGATGAGTCCGCTTATTTCGTCGCGTTGGGTGTAGAGTTCCTTGAGCTGCTTCCCAGCTTCGGTATCTCCTGAAGTTGAGGCCGTCTTTTCGAGCATGTTCCAGTAGGCGTCTTTCAGCTGCTCGTCGCGGTTTGCCTTAGTCTGGGTTATCTTTGAGGATTCTGCCGCGATTCGTTGCCTGTCTTTTTTTCCGATGTCTTCGAGGATTAGTTTGAGTTTCTCTTGGTTCGCTTGGAGCTCCTTTTTCTGTTGGCTGATGAGTCTTATGTTTTTTGCTGCCTGTTCTTCGAGGCGGACGTAGGAGGACCCGACCTTGTAGATGTTTGCGAGCAGGATGCATGCCATGGCGATGAGGATTAGTGTCAGCGTCGCCGACATGGCGGGTGAGAGGGCGTAGATGAAAAGCAGGGTGTTGAGGCCGAGCAGTATCACTGAGGCGAGAATCGGGTTCATTCCCTATTCACCTGGCTGTTTGGGGCTCTCGTCTTCGTCTTCGCCTTGTTTGGTGAGGTGGCGTACGAGCCCGAGGAGGTCGTGGGCGATGTCGACGCCTTTCCCGGAGAGTTTCACTTCCTTGATTCTGCCTTCTTTTTTGAATTCGACGAGGCCGTTGTCTTCGAGTTGCTGGAGGATTTTGAGGGTGTGGGGGTAGGTGCAGTCTATTTTCTTGGCGATGACTGAGGCGTAGGTTTCTTTGAGCTCGGCGAGCGCGAGCATTGTGTCGACTGGTTTCTTGTGGAGGAAGAGAGTTACGAGGGTGGGCTTTTTGTCGTCCATGAAATATTAATCGTAAAGGATATATTTAAATTAACTCTTTCGCGGGAGCATCATAATCGGCGCCTTAACCTCCAGAACATGCCCTTTACGGGAAACCTTAAGCTTGGCGGGATTAATCGGCGACGGCGTCACATACGAGCTGTGTAAGAGCACATCGCTTTCGTGCGTCCGATCAGACGTCGCCGTCTTGTCTGCCTCGCCAGAGTGGAGCCTTATGTGGATGCTGTTCTCATTCGCGGAAACGTCGACCAAGTCCTCAGAAAAACCGGGCACCTCAGTACTCAAAGTCACCCACCCATCCTTTTCGACGACCTCGGCGTGGAGCTTCAAGGTGGCGGGCATGTGGCTCGAATGCTTCTCGAAGAAGGGTGTGACTGCGATATCCTCTATCATACGGCGTATGCCAGAAAACTTACCCCCCTTCAGGGGTTCAGCGGGTTGCGTGTCCTCTCTCCCTTTCGCGGGCATCTGAATACCTCAACCTACTTCTTCGGAATCTTCTCTTCGACGGCCTTGCCGAAGCTCTTCCAGTCCTTGAGCAGTGTGTC